>NZ_SWAW01000044.1:0-8208 GCF_005096345.1 Guyparkeria sp. SB14A
AGCACCAGGCTGGCTGCTTCCAGTTTGAACTCCGGAGAGAAATGTCGTCGTCCCATCTCGGTACACCTCATGGTCATGGTGGCAAATTACCACCTATCGGGGTGTCCAAGATCAGTGAACCACTTCAACCCGAAAAGAAGGACACCCCACGGCTTGGCCCTTCGGGCCTTCGAGGCCGGACCGCGTCCGACCTCGAAGCCTCACGACCGACGGCTGACTCGGGGCCGGCTCGACGCGACATCGTGTCGCGCTGAGCCTCGGAGCGACGTCCTTGTCGCTCCGACCCCGTCCAGCCGACGGCCGTGACGCAAGCCGAAAGGGGACAAAACCTTCGTTTACCGCCGTGCAGTGAGCCTGACGCTTCGGCGCTTCAGATCGGATCAGATGGCGACCGGGTCGATCTCCTGGGTGACGCTGTCACCACGCTCGATCTCGGCACGACGCAATTCGTATTCCATCTGTAGGTTCAGCCAGGTGCGCGCCGTGGTGCCGAAATAACGCGCCAATCGCAGGGCCGTGTCCGCCGTCACCCTACGACGCTCCAGCACGATGTCGTTGATGCGGCTGGGCTGTACCTTCAGTGCCTTGGCGAGCGCATTCGCACTCATCTCCATCGGCTCGAGGTAGTCCTCGCGCAGGATTTCGCCCGGGTGGACCGGGCGCATGCCGTTATCGATCATGTCCGCCACCTGATCAGCCGCGCAACAGTCCCTTGACGCTGATGTCCTCATCCAGCGCGGGCCAATGAATACCTTCGCCGTCCCCCAGGAGCTCGAATGTCTCGAGCTGCTTGCGATCGGCAGCCGCCAGCAACGGAAACCAAGCCAACGGCACGCTGATCTTGCGACCATCAACAAGCTGGACCGTCATGTCGTCGTCACCGAAAAAAACCCGCTCGGCACGGGCCTGCGCCTCAACCGCCAATGTGCTCATTCCAGGCCTCCAGGAAGGTGTCCTGATTCTTCCGAACAATGTCCATTATGGTCCGAAGTTCATGGGACGGAAAGTGACTCGAACTCGCGAGCGCAACTGGCTTAAGCCAGCATTTCGCCAAGAGGCGATCCCGCTGCACGTGAATATGCGGCGGCTCACCGTACTCGTTGCTATAGAAGAAGAATCGATAGGGTCCAGATCGAAGCACCGTTGGCATACGCGTCCCTGCGTTGGCTACCTGGGCGATTACAGAATCATTGCACAATTCCGACGTTCATCAATATGGCGTGGAGGAACGTTTCACACGCCTATTGCGCGTTGCGACAAGGATCTACCGCCGAGCAGCGACTTGGCGCTCCGACGCTTTTCGATCGGATCAGATGGCGACCGGATCGATCTCCTGGGTGACGCTGTCGCCTCGCTCAATCTCGGCGCGACGCAACTCGTATTCCATCTGCAGGTTCAGCCAAAAGCGCGCCGTGGTGCCGAAGTACCGCGCTAGGCGCAACGCCGTATCCGCCGTCACGCCCCGGCGCTCGAGCACGATGTCGTTGATCCGGCTGGGCTGTACCTTCAGCGCCTTGGCCAGCGCATTGGCGCTCATCTCCATCGGCTCGAGATAGTCCTCGCGCAGGATCTCGCCCGGGTGGACCGGGCGCATGCCGTTCTTAATTGCCATCAGCTCACCCTCCTCTGCTCTCAGTGGTAGTCCACCAGTTCGACGTCTTCCGGCCCACGATCCGTCCAGTGGAAGCACAGACGCCATTGGGCGTTGACCCGGATACTATGCTGCCCGACGCGATCGCCAGCCAGCGCCTCCAGACGGTTGCCCGGCGGCGAGGCCAGGTCCTCCAGTGCTTCCGCCGCATGCAGCTGGGCCAGCTTGCGTTCGATGATGCGCCGGATATCCGACCATCGGCGGGATCGTCCGGTCTCGAACAGCCTCTGCGTGTCCCTGCAGCGAAAGCTCCTGATCATGGTTTAGAGAATATACCGTTTATCGGTAAGCGGCAAACAAACATTAGGAGCACGTTGTCATCCTCACCCTTGTTCGGAATGGTCTCGGGAAAACTTCTGACCGTTGGGAGAGGGTTTCGCACGCCGGTTACGTCTTGCGACAAAGGTCAACTGCCGTGCGCGGCGTGCGAGGGTATTTTCTTGCTTGTCCAAGAAAACACCCTAAGAAGGACACCCCACGGCTTGGCCCTTCGGGCCTTCGAGCTCGGACTGTCGTCCGACCTCGAAGCCTCACGACCGACGGCTGACTCGGGGCCGGCTCGACGTGACGTCCTGTCACGGCGAGTCTCGGAGCGACGTCCATGTCGCTCCGACCCCGGCCAGCCGCCGATCGTGAGGCAAGCCGAAAGGGGATAAAGCCTTCGTTTACCGCCGTGCGGTTCGGTTGCTACCTACCCGTCCGTCCGCGCCTCAAGGCAAGTACGACGTTTGAACACGCCTAACAATTCGAATCGAAGGCCGAGTCCCCTTACGCCTTGCCTCGCGAGCGGGGAATCGCAGGGTCGGGCTCGCATGGACGCGAGCCCGAGGTTCGCCGCGACAGGACGTCGCGTCGAACCGACCCGTCCGCGATTGCCCGTTCGCGAGGCTGATCGCGGTAGCGATCAGGCCCGCAGGGCCAAGGCGTCGGGGTGTCCTTCTTTTCGCCCTTTTCTTGGACAAGCAAGAAAAGGGTTCGCGCGCCGGGCACGGCAGATGACTGAACCCACTCCGACCAAACGGCGCGTGAAACCGATCAACACCCTCTAAAAAATCAGCCCTTACACCTTCGAGGACTGGAAAGGATCTATTCGTCGAGGAAGTAGTCGCTATCGAGCTTTTTGAGTTCGTACACCGAGGCCGTCGAAACACCAACGCCGTGATCAATCATTAGCCGAGCTAGACGTCGGCCGTTTAGAAGAATAATGCGATTGTCGATAAGACTCGCGTATTCAAGCGCCTCACGCGTAAAGCTCGAAGTCGTTATAAAAACACCTTTTTTAGCCCTACGGCCCTGCAGTGCGCCAGCGAACTTCTGAATTTCGGGACGGCCGACGACACCTTCCCAACGTTTGGCTTGCAGATAGATTACGTCTAGACCCAGTGGGTCTTCGTCGATAATCCCGTCGATCCCACCATCGCCACTCTTTCCCACAGCCCTTGCGGCGTCATTTCTTTCGCCGCCATAACCCATGGCGACGAGGACATCGACGACAAGCCGTTCGAAAAAGTCGGGCGTAACTTGTTTGATCTGATCGAGCAGGTCGATTTCGAGATTGCCCCGTATGGTCTTCCAGGCAATTTCGAGGACCTCTTCCGGAGTTTGCTCATCGTCATATGAGGATGACGAAGGCGTGCTTTCTTCCGCGTTATCCGCCGGTCCGTTGTTGCGCTGATAGCGAAAATCCAAGAATCCTTGATACCGCTCAAGGTAGCGATTCGTGATCCGCGCTGGACCGGACTTGATCGCTTCTCGGCCAGCGTCGGTGATCGCGAACACGCCACGGCGTTTCGCTTCGAGAAGCCCTGCTTTCTTGAGATGCGTGGCGGCCCACGCTACCCGGTTATAGAACAGCTTGGCTCGCCCGCTCGGGAGCATTTGCTCGCGCTCTTCTTCACTCAAATCGAAAGCGTCGGCCAAAGCGTCGTGCGCGTCACGTAAACGGCGCTCGTCAGCACCCGCAGCATACTCGAGCAGTGGGCGATTAAGAGTCTGGAAGTCTGGGATTGCCATCAACGGCTTCCTTGATGTTTGAGGCAAATTCAACCTGGATGCCACGCGTAAGCAGGCCTACTACTTGTTGGCTGAGACATCCAGCACGGTGCAACAGTATTCGGTTAAGAGCCACGCCCTGGGTAATATGCCGCTGCCCTGGTAACGGTATCCAACTCCTCTAACCGCTCCATCAACGTAGCCTCCGGCGCCACCCGCCACTCGTCGGCAAGACGAAACGCCCCCCGCCCCAACTCGCTCTGCACCTCGACAATCACCGGCAAGCCCTCCGCCTCACGGAACGGCTCGACGATATCCAGCATCCGCTCGGTCGCCTCGATGCCGCAGTCGGGGGTGAGCGCGATGGTGACGCACTGCGCGAATCGCGCCCGCGCCTCGCCCAGCGTGTAGAGCCGCTTGTGACGAATGCGCAGGTTGCCGTTGAACGAATCGAAGGAGACGTCGCCCTCGACGATCACCAGCTGGTCGCGGCCGACGCGGTCGGCGAGCACCTCGATGTCGTCGCCCACCAGGCGCATCTCGCCGCGGCCGCGCCCGTCGTCGAGGGTGATGAACAGCTGCTTGTCGCCGCTCTGGGTGCGCATGGTGCGCTCGGCGACGCACAGGCCGGCCACCACGGCGGGCGTGCCCTTGACAAAGCCGCCACCGGCGGCCGCCGCGGCGGACTCGGCCTTGTCGGTCAGCACGTCGAGGCGCCCGGTGATGAAACGCGTGAGCTCGTCGAGGTACTGGTTGATCGGGTGACCGGTGAGGTACAGCCCGAGCATGTTCTTCTCGAGGCGCAGGCGCTCGTCGTCCGACCACTCGGGGACCGGCTTGATCGGGCTGGCCACGGCCGTCTCCGGCTCGTCCATGCCGCCAAAGAGATCGCTCATGCCGGCCTCGGCGGCGGTGGCGACCTGGCTGGCCGCCTTCATCGCCTCCGGGATGTGGGCGTGCAGAGCCGCCCGTGAGGGCCCGAGCTCATCAAGCGCCCCGGCGCAGACCATGGCTTCCAGCACGCGCTTGTTGAGCGTGCCGGCGCCGACGCGCTGACAGAAGTCGTTCATGTCGGCGAACGGGCCGTTCTCGGCGCGCTCCTCGACGATGCGCTGGATGACGCCCTCGCCCACCCCGCGGATCGCGCCGAGGCCGTAGACGATCTCGCGCTCGCCGCCGGCGGTGAAGCGGTAGGCGCAGCGCTGCACGGACGGCGGCACCACCTCGAGCTCCATCCGCCGACATTCCTCGATCAGACCGACCACCTTGTCGGTGTTGTCCATGTCCGCGGAGAGCACGGCGGCCATGAAGTACGCCGGGTAGTGGGCCTTGAGCCAGGCGGTCTGGTAGGCGACCAGCGCGTAGGCGGCCGAGTGCGACTTGTTGAAGCCGTAGCCGGCAAACTTCTCGACCAGATCGAAGATGTAGCCCGCCTCGTCGACGTCCACACCCTTCTCTTTCGCGCCGTCGAGGAAGATCTGGCGCTGCTTGGCCATTTCCTCGGGCTTCTTCTTGCCCATCGCCCGGCGCAAGAGATCCGCGCCGCCCAGGGTGTAGCCGGCCAGGATCTGCGCGATCTGCATGACCTGCTCCTGGTAGACGATCACGCCGTAGGTGGGCTTGAGGACCTCCTCGAGCCACGGGTGGAGGTACTCGACCTGCTGCTCGCCCTTCTTGCGCAGGATGAAGTCGTCGACCATGCCCGAATCGAGCGGGCCCGGGCGGAACAGGGCCACCAGGGCGATGATCTCCTCGAAGTTGTCCGGCTGGAGCTTCTTGATCAGGCCCTTCATGCCCTTGGACTCGAGCTGGAACACGGCGGTGGTCTCGCAGCGCTTCAACAGCTCGAAGCTCTTGGGGTCGTCCATCGGGATGGCCGAGATGTCGATCGGCTCCTCGCCCGCCTTTTCGCGCGTGGCGTTGATCGCCTTCAGCGCCCAGTCGATGATGGTGAGGTTCCTCAGGCCAAGGAAGTCGAACTTGACCAGGCCGACGGCCTCGACGTCGTCCTTGTCGAGCTGGGAGGCCGGCGAGGCGTGGTTGGCCTCGCAGAACATCGGCGTGAAGTCGGTGAGCTTGGAGGGCGCGATCAAGACGCCGCCGGCGTGCTTGCCCACCGAGCGCGGCAGGCCCTGCAGGGCGCGGCCCATGTCGACGATCGCCTGGACTTCCTCGTCGCGGTCGTAGAACTCCTTGAGGTCGGCCGAATAACGCTCGGGTTCCTTCTGGCTCTTCTCGGTGCGCCCGAGGGCGTCGTCGAGCGAGACGTCCATGCCCGGCTTGAAGGGGATCAGCTTGGCGATGCGATCGACGAAGCCGTAGGGGTAGCCCAGCACCCGGCCGACGTCACGGACCACCGCCTTGGCGGCCATGGTGCCGTGGGTGGCGATCTGCGAGACGGCGTCGCGGCCGTAGCGCTCGGCGACGTAGTCGATCACCCGGTCGCGGCCTTCCATGCAGAAGTCGATATCGAAGTCGGGCATCGAGACCCGCTCGGGGTTGAGGAACCGCTCGAACAGCAGGTCGTAGGCCATCGGGTCGATGTCGGTGATCAGCAGCGCCCAGGCGACGATCGAGCCGGCGCCCGAGCCCCGCCCCGGCCCGACCGGGATGTCCTGGCGCTTGGCCCACTGGATGAAGTCCGCGACGATCAGGAAGTAGCCGGGGAAGCCCATCTGGATGATGACGTCCAGCTCGCGCTCGAGCCGTTCGCGGTAGGTCTGGTGGTCTTCCGCCGGCACGCGTTTCAGGCGTTCTTCCAGCCCCTGCGCGGAGAGCTCGCGCAGGTAATCCGACTCGGTCTGCCCGGCCGGGGTCGGGAAGTTGGGCAGGAAATTCTCGCCGAGTTTCAGCGTGACGTTGCAGCGCTCGGCGATGGCCAGGCTGTTGTCGATCGCCTCGGGGAGGTCGGCGAACAGCTCGCGCATCTCGTTCGCGGTGCGCAGGTACTGGCGGTCGGAGTAGTCGCGCGGGCGGCGCGGGTCCTCGAGCGTACGGCCCTGGTTGATGCACACCCGCACCTCGTGGGCCTCGAAGTCCGACTGGTCGAGAAAGCGCACGTCGTTGCTGGCGACCACCGGCAGGTCCTTCGCGATGGCCAGATCCACGGCGGATTCGATGAACGCGCCCTCGTTGACGCGGTTGGTGCGCGTGAGCTCGAGATACAGCCGGTCGGGGAAGCGCACCGTCCAGAAGGCGAGCGCCTCGTCGACCACGTGATCGAGCCCGTGGACGAGACCACGACCGAGATCGCTGTCCACCCCGATCAGCGCGATCAGCCCGTCGGTCTTCTCTGGGGTGAGCCAGTCGCGGTTCAGGCAGGGCCGGTCGTCGTGCTGGCCCTCGCAGTAGGCCTGCGACAAGAGCTCGGTCAGATGCAGAAAACCGGTGTCGTTCTGCGCGAGCAGCACCACGCGCGACGGCGGGGTCTGGGCGTTCTCGTAGACGAAGCAGTCCGCGCCGAAGATCGGCTTGATGCCGGCGCCGAGTGCTGCCTTGTAGAACTTCACCATCGCGAACAGGTTGCCCTGGTCGGTCAGGGCGATGGCGGGCATGCCGCGTTCCTTGGCGTGCTTGACCGCGTCCTTGACACGCAGGGTGCCGTCGATCAGCGAGTACTCGCTGTGCACGTGCAGGTGGACGAAACTCATGCGGCCACCTCCCCCGACGCGAACGAGCCGTGCCAGCCCAACCTGCGGCGGCATGCGGAAGCCGGGACCCGCGCCGGCGGCGCGGTTCGCTTGCAGGGCAAGCTCACACGGAACATCGCCATTACCGTAGGAGCGGCGTTAGCCGCGATACCCGCAGGTACCAATCCCAGACCATCGCGCCTGAAGGCGCTCCTACGGGCGGAGGCGGCAGGATCGGCTTGGTGACACGTCATGCGAAAAGCGCTCATTTGCCCTCCAGCATGGCGAGCGTCTCGGCTTCCATGTCCTTCAAGTCCTGCATCTCGCCGTCGGTGAACCCGGCGGCCTTGCGGCCGACCTCGTCGTAGGGGCCGCGGATGCGCCCGGCCATGTATTGCTGCAACAGCTCGCGGAAGGTGGTACGCGGATCGACGCCGCGCTGCTCGCAGGCATAGCGGAACCAGCGCGTGCCGATGTGCACGTGCTCGATTTCCTCGGTGTAGATGACATCCAGGATGTCGATCAGCGGCTGGTCGTCGTACTGGGCGAGCTTGCGCTGGATGCCGGGGGTGACGTCCAGGCCGCGCGCCTCGAGCACGCGCGGGATCAGGGCCATGCGCACCAGCACGTCGTGCTCGGTGCCGTGCACGGTCTCCCAGAGGCTGGCGTGCGCCGGGAACGCGCCGTATTCGTAGCCGCGCTCGCGGAGATAGGCGTCCAGCAGTTCGAAGTGCTTGGCCTCGTCGCGCGCCACCGACAGCCAGTCGCGGTAGAAGCCCGCGGGCATGGCATCGAAGCGGTAGCAGGCGTCCAGGCCGATGTTCATGGCGTTGAACTCGATGTGCGCGAAGGAATGCGCCATCGAGGCGCGGCCCTCGGGCGTGGCCGGGCCGCGCTTGGGCACGTCGCGCGGGGCGACCAGTTCCGGGCGCTCGG
>NZ_SWAW01000045.1:0-7678 GCF_005096345.1 Guyparkeria sp. SB14A
CGGTGCGAGCGACCCGGCTGGCCACCATGACCACCTTGGCGACGACGGGACGGGCGATCGGCCTGTGGGTTATCCGCCAAGCCGCACCCCCAGCAGATCGCGGCCGCGGGCAAAATCACTGGCGGCGACCGGGCGACCGCCGGCCCGCTGCACGCGCGTGAGCTCGAGCCCGCCGGCACCCGTCTGCACGACGAAGCCGTCCGCGGTCAGCTCGATCACCTCGCCGGGCGCCGCCTCGTCGCGCCCCTCGACCATGCGTGCGCCCCAGAGGCGCAGCGGCTGGCCCTCCAGCATGGTCTGGGCGACCGGCCAGGGGTTGAAGGCGCGCACGCGCCGCTCGATCAGATCGGCCGACTCGCGCCAGTCGACCGAGGCCTCGGCCTTGGCGAGCTTGGCGGCATAGCAGGCCTGCGCGTCGTCCTGCCGCTCGGGGGCACCGTCGCCCCGGACGATGGTCGGCAGCGCCTCGATCAGGGCCTCGGCGCCCAGCGGGGCGAGGCGATCGTGCAATGTCGCGGCGGTGTCGTCGGGGTGAATGGGCTCGATGCGCTTGAACCACATCGGCCCGGTGTCCAGCCCGGCCTCCATCTGCATGATGGTGATGCCGGTCTCGGTGTCGCCGGCCTCGATGGCGCGGTTGATCGGCGCCGCCCCGCGCCAGCGTGGCAGCAGCGAGGCGTGGATATTGATCGCGCCGAGACGCGGCATCTTCAGTACGGCCGGCGGCAGGATCAGGCCGTAGGCGGCGACGACCAGCAGGTCGGGCCGATACGCCGCCAGCTGCGACTGGGCGGCCTCGTCGCGCAGCGACAGCGGCTGCTCGACCGGCAGCCCCAGCTCGAGGGCGGCCTGCTTGACCGGCGGGGCGGTCAGCTTCTTGCCGCGCCCGGCGGGCCGGTCGGGCTGGGTGTAGGCGGCGACCAGCTCGAGCGTTTCGCCGGCCACCTCGTCCAGGCGGGCGAGCGCCTCGAGCGCCGGCACGGCGAAGTCGGGCGTGCCGCAATAGACCACGCGCAGGCTCATACACGCTCCCGGCGCGCGGCCTTTTCCATCTTCTTGCGGATGCGCTGCTGCTTGAGCGGCGAGAGGTAGTCGATGAACAGCCGACCGTCGAGGTGGTCGAGTTCGTGCTGGAAGCAGATGGCCAGCAACCCGTCGAGGTCATGCTCGATGGTCTTGCCCTTCTCATCCTGGGCGCGCACGCGAATGCGTTCGGCACGCGGGATGGTCTCGTTGATCCCCGGGATCGACAGGCAACCCTCTTCCGATTCGACCCTGCCGTCACGGGCCAGGATCTCGGGGTTGACGAAGGCCATCGCCCCGCTGCGATCCTCGCTCACGTCGGCCACGAACAGCCGCCGGTGCTCGTCGATCTGGGTGGCGGCCAGCCCGATGCCGCGCTCCTGGTACATGGTCTCGAACATGTCGGCGACCAGTTCGGCCAGCGCCGGCTCGAAGGAATCGACCGGGCGGGCGATTTCGCGCAGCCGGTCGTCGGGGTAGATGAGGATGTCTCGCAGACTCATACGTCGGTCACTGGTTTCAGATTGTTCGCCACGGCGGGGCGCCGGCAAGGGGGATTTGTTCGCCCGCCGGCCGACTGGACGGTGGGGGCGAAATCTTTTACAACAAGCCGTATTTGGGGATACATTGTACGCCAGCACTCGGCAGAACCCAGACGATTGTCGACAATCCCGGGCGGACACCCGTACACGGACTGCTCTCGGCCGGACACCAAGGACGTTGTAACGATGAGATCGACCAAAGGACTCCCCCTGGCACTCGCCCCGGCCCTCGCGCTCGCGGGCCTGATGCCGCTGACCAGCACCCTGACCGGCTGTGCCCTGACCGAGGACGACGTGGTCAACCCACGCGAGCCCATGTCCGCCGACGCCCTGCCGCTGGGCGCCGAGCGTGGCCCGGTCAAGCGCGACCTCTCCGCCGAGGAAACCCGCGACCAGTTCCGCGACCTCTCCGCCGAGGATTACGTGGTCAAGAAAGGCGACACCCTCTGGTCGATCGCCAACCACTTCCTCAAGGATCCCTACTACTGGCCCGAGATCTGGTACGGCAACCCGGAGATCGAGAACCCGCACCGCATCTACCCGGGCGACCGCATCCAGATCGTCTTCGTCGGTGATCGCCCGCGCCTGGCCGTCGGCCTGCGCCCGCACATCCGCTACGAATCGCTGCCGCCGGCCGTCGCCGCCGTGCCGCTCGACCTGGTACGTCCCTTCCTCAGCCACGACCAGGTGATGGACGAGGACGAATTCGAGGCCGCCCCCTACGTACTCGCCAACCGCGAGGGCTCGATCCACGCCAGCAGCGGCGACACCGCCTACGTTCGTCCGCCGCTCGACGGCTCGAAGCAACGCTTCGCCGTCGTCGAGAAGGGCAAGGCGCTGCTCGACGGCCGCAGCGGCGAGCACCTCGGCTACCGGGCCATCTTCAAGGGCGAGGCGAACGTGGTCGAGACCGGCGACCCGACCACCGTCGAACTCGAGGACACCGTGCGCGAGGTCGACGAAGGCGACCGCCTGGTCGAGATGACCGAGGAGGCCTTCGACCGTGACGTCACGCCGCAGATCCCGGCCTTCCCGATCGACGCCCGCATCATCCTGCTGCCGGATGCCATCACCCAGGTGGGCAGCCAGCAGGTGGTCGTGATCGACCGGGGCAGCGAATCCGGCGTCACCGCCGGCGACCTGCTGCAGATCAGCAAGCGTGGCCGGGTGGTCGAGGACCGCTTCGCCCCGCGCGACACCGGCGAGGATGGCCGCGAGGCCACCCGCGGCCCGGCCGTGCTGCTGCCGGACCACCCGATCGGCACCGCCATGGTCTTCCGCGCCTACGACCGCGTCAGCTACGCGCTGGTGATCAAGGCCACCCAGCCGATCCACGAGGGCGACCTGGCCCAGACCCCGGTCCAGGGCAGCACCCTTTAAGCGGTGCCTGCCGCGCCGCGCGCCTCAGCGACCCGGGGCACCCCCAGCCCGGGCAACGACGACACCACGGCACTGATCGAGCTGCTGGCAACCCCGGGCATGGGGCCCAAGCGGCTCGCCCTGCTGTTGACGCATTTCAGCACGCCGACCGCCGCCCTCGACGCCCCCCGCCGCGAATGGCACCACGCGGGGCTGCCCGAGGGCGTCACCCAGGCGCGGGCGGATGCAGAGAAGGTCGCCGCGATCACCGACTGGCTGGCCGCCGACGCGACCCACCACCTGATTGCCCGCGGCGATCCGCACTTCCCTGCGGCCCTCGAGGACCTTCCCGACGCCCCGGCCGCGCTGTTCGCCCGCGGACGCGTTGCCGCGCTCAGCGAACCACAGATCGCCATGGTCGGCTCGCGCACGCCCACCACCGGCGGGCGCCAGAACGCCCGGGCCTTCGCCCGCCATCTCGCCGCACAAGGGCTGGTGATCACCAGCGGGCTGGCCCTGGGCGTGGACGGCGAGGCCCACCGCGGCGCGCTGGATGTCAACGGCATCACCATCGCCGTGCTCGGCTCGGGCATCGACCGCCTCTACCCACCGGAACACGCCTCGCTGGCCGACGAAATCGTCGCCGGCGGCGGGGTGATCCTGTCCGAATGGCTGCCCGGCACCGAGCCGCGCCGCGGCCACTTCCCGCGTCGCAACCGCCTGATCAGCGGCCTGGCCTGCGGCGTGCTGGTGGTCGAGGCCTCGGTCAAGAGCGGCTCGCTGATCACCGCCCGACTCGCTGGCGAGCAGGGGCGCGACGTGTTTGCCATCCCCGGCTCGATCCACAACCCGCTGGCCCGCGGCTGCCACCACCTGATCCGCGAGGGCGCCAAGCTGGTCGAGACCGGTCAGGACGTCCTCGAGGAACTGGCCCCCACCCTGCGCCGCCAGTTGGAAGCGACCGCCACGGCGACAGAGGAAAGCGCCGGACCCGGACCCGAGGCACCACCCTCGCCACGGGACCCAGAGCAACAACGCATCCTCGAGCTGCTCGGCCACGACCCGCAGCCGGCCGACACCCTGATCGAGGCGAGCGGATTGACCGCCGGTGAGGTTTCCTCCATCCTCCTCATGCTTGAACTGGCGGGAGAGGTGTCCACCCTGCCCGGCGGCCTCTACGTCCGCACGAGTTAGCGAGTGTGGCCCGCCTGACCGGATATCAGCCGGCAACAGCACCCTGCCGACCGCACCTGCCGCCGCCCCCAACATGTATTCCCGATCGCGCGCGCAGGCTCAAGCCATCATGTCCCGGTGAGCCGATGAAAGAGACTGTTCTCGACCTGTTGATGTTCCTCTTCGAGAATTACATGGAAGACGAGGACCGCTTCCCCCCGCAAAACGAACGCGCCGGCCTGCAGATGAAGCTGCTCGAGGCCGGCTTCGACCACGACGAGATCGAGCATGCCTTTGCCTGGCTCGAGGGCGTGCTGGAACAGGGCAGCGAGTCCGGCCCCGAGCGCGACCATGCCTTCCGGGTCTACAGTGACGACGAGCAGATGATGCTCGACGTCGATGCCCGCGGCTTTCTGATGCAGCTCGAGCAGATCGGCGTGCTTTCGCCCTCGGCCCGCGAGACGGTGATCGAGCGCGCCATGGCACTGGGCGAGGACGAGATCGACGTCGAGCGCCTCAAGTGGATCGTCCTGCTGGTCCTGTTCGCCAAGCCGGGCGAGGAACAGGCCTTTGCCTGGATGGAAGACCTCGTCTTCGACGACGCCGCCGTCCTGCACTAAGAAGACGCTGCGCGAATACGATGCCACGTCGGCTGGGCGCGCCCCGAGCGAGGCATCTGCTACGTTGTCGCTCTTGGAAAGAGAATGACTCGTTCGCGACCAACCGATGCCTTGCGCCTGTCCGGCCCAGGGCGGGCCGAGCGGCATCGCATTCGTACAGACCTTCCGTAAATAACGAAGACACCTTATGAGCGAAAACCTGGTCATCGTCGAGTCGCCCGCCAAGGCCAAGACGATCAAGAAATACCTCGGCCCCGGCTACGAAGTGCTGGCCTCCTACGGCCACGTGCGCGATCTCGTGCCCAAGAACGGCGCGGTGGATCCCGAGCACGACTTCGCGATGAACTACACGGTCATCGACAAGAACAAGAAGCACGTCGACGCCATCAAGAAGGCGCTGAAGAAGGCCGACACCCTCCTGCTGGCCACTGACCCCGACCGCGAAGGCGAGGCCATCTCCTGGCACCTCTACGAACTGCTGAAGGACAGCGGCCTGCTCGACGACAAGGAAGCCAAGCGCGTGGTCTTCTACGAGATCACCAAGCGCGCCGTGCAGGAGGCGATCGCCCACCCGCGCGGGCTGGCCCAGGAGCTGATCGACGCCCAGCAGGCGCGCCGGGCGCTCGACTACCTGGTGGGCTTCAATCTCTCGCCGCTGCTGTGGAAGAAGATCAATCCGGGCCTGTCCGCCGGCCGGGTGCAGAGCCCGGCGCTGCGAATGATCGTCGAGCGCGAGGAGGAGATCGAGGCCTTCACGCCGCGTGAATACTGGTCGATCGCCGCCGACTGCCGCACCGGCGACCAGCCCTTCTCCGCCCGCCTCTACCAGCTCGACGGCAAGAAGGTCGCGCAGTTCACCCTCGAGGACGAGGCCTCCGCCACCTCGGCGCGCGAACGCCTCGAGGCGGCGGCCAACGGCACGCTCAAGGTCGCCAAGGTCGACCGTCGCGAGCGCAAGCGCCACGCCGCGCCGCCGTTCACCACCTCCACCATGCAGCAGGAGGCGGTACGCAAGCTCGGCCTGTCCGCCTCGCGCGCCATGCGCGTGGCTCAGGAGCTCTACGAGGGTGTCGACATCGGCCAGGGCACGGTGGGTCTGATCACCTACATGCGTACCGACTCGGTCAACCTGTCGAACGACGCGATCGGCGAGATCCGCCACCACATCGGCGAGAGCTACGGCGCCGATTACGTGCCGGAGTCGCCCAATCGCTACCGCACCAAGTCGAAGAACGCCCAGGAGGCCCACGAGGCCATCCGCCCGACCTCGATCGCCAACACGCCGGACAAGGTGCGCGCGTTCCTCAACCGCGACCAGTTCCGTCTCTACGAGATGATCTTTAAGCGCACGCTGGCCTCGCAGATGACCCCGGCGGTCTTCGACCAGGTCTCCGTGGATCTGGCCGCCGGTGACGAGCACAGCTTCCGCGCGACCGGCTCGACTCTGAAGTTCCCGGGCTTTATCGCCGCGTACCGCGAGGACGAGGACGACCAGGCATCGGACAAGGACGACGACCGTCGTCTGCCGCCGCTGGAGGAAGGCCAGCAGATCGAGCTCGCCGCGATCAACGCCACCCAGCACTTCACCGAGCCACCGCCGCGCTTCACCGAAGCGAGCCTGGTCAAGACGCTCGAGCAGTACGGCATCGGCCGCCCGTCGACCTACGCCAGCATCATCTCGACGCTGCGCTCGCGCGAGTACGTCGAGCTCGAGCAACGCCGTTTCCGCCCCACCGACATGGGCCGAGTGGTCAACGGCTTTCTGACCGAGTACTTCCGCGACATCGTCGACTACGAGTTCACCGCCAAGCTCGAAGACGAGCTCGATGCCGTCTCGCGCGGCGAGATGGACTGGGTGCCGCTGTTGCGCGAGTTCTGGGAGCCGTTCTCCAAGCGCATCGAGCACACCCAGCAGAACGTCTCGCGCCAGGAGGCCGCGCAGGGTCGCGAGCTGGGCGTCGACCCGAAGAGCGGCAAGCCGGTGGTCGCCCGTCTGGGGCGCTTCGGCCCGTTCGTGCAGATCGGCACCAAGGACGACGAGGAGAAGCCCAAGTTCGCCTCGCTGCGCCCGCACCAGAGCATCGCGACCATCACGCTCGACGAGGCGATGGAGCTGTTCAAGCTGCCGCGCAAGCTCGGCGAGACGCCCGAGGGCGAACCGGTCGAGGCCAACATCGGCCGCTTCGGCCCGTACGTGAAGTTCGGCAACAAGTTCGCCTCCCTGGGCAAGGACGACGACCCCTACACCATCGAACTGCCGCGCGCGCTCGAGCTCATCGAGGTCAAGAAGCTCGCCGAGAAGAACCGCATCATCAACGAGTTCGACGACGGCATCCAGGTGCTCAACGGTCGCTACGGCCCCTACGTCTCGGACGGGAAGAAGAACGCCAAGATTCCCAAGGACGACGACCCCAAGGCGATTACCCACGAGCAGGCGATCGAGATGATCGCCCAGGCCCCCGAGCGCAAGGGCCGTGGACGCAAGGCCGCCCCCAAGACCGCGGCCAAGAAGACGGCTGCCAAGTCGACGACCAAGAAGTCGACCACCGCGAAGAAATCGACAGCGAAGAAGACGACCGCCAAGAAGACCACGGCGAAGAAGCCCGCCAGCAAGACCGCCTCCGGAGGCAAGGCCGAATGAGCGTCCCGTCGGCATTCCAGCTGCGCGAGATTGCCCGCCACCTCGACGACGGCGGCCTGATCGCCTACCCGACCGAGGCGGTCTTCGGCCTGGGCTGCGCGCCGCTCGACCCGTTCGCGGTCATGCGCCTGCTCGCACTCAAGCAACGCGAGGTGGGCAAGGGTCTGATCCTGATCGCCGACACGCCGGAGATGCTCCAGCCCTTCGCCGCGGTGACTGCCGAGGAATGGGACCGCATCGCGGCCGACTGGCCGGCGGCGCGCACCGTCATCGTGCCGGCGGCCGACGGCGTGCCGGCCTGGCTGACCGGCGGGCGCAAG
>NZ_SWAW01000046.1:0-7401 GCF_005096345.1 Guyparkeria sp. SB14A
GATTAGCACCCACCCAAGCGTTGGTCGCCCTTGCGAGAAAACTGGCTCGGGTCGCTTTCAGTTTGATGCAGAAACAGACTGACTACGTGCCGAGAATCCCTTGTGGGGAGACATAGAATCTCCTACAGCGTTTGTTTCTGCGCAGGGGGCATGAAAAAGCCGCGCCCGGGTAATCCGTGACGCGGCTTTTCTTCGTCCGGTGATCGGCTTGGCTCAGCCGAATTCCATGCTCCGGGTGTTGCCGCCCAGATCGCCGAGGGTCTTCTTCACCTGCTCGGTGAAGGCGGGCGGGCCGCAGACGTAGAACTCCTCGGAGAGATCGCGGACGTGCTCGCGCAGGAAGGCGTCGTCGACGTGGCCACTGTGGGTGCACAGCGGCGAGTTCTCGCGGGTGCAGACGAAGTGGGCGTTCTCGCCGAAGGCGGCCTCCAGCTCACGCTGCTGGATGATGTCGCCGGCGGTCTTGTTCGAGTAGATCAGCTTCTGGCCGTCGAGCTGGCCGCGGTCGGCGAGATCGCGAATGATGGCCAGAAACGGCGTGATGCCGGCGCCCGCGGCGATGAACCAGCCCGGTCCCTCGTAGTTGAAGCTGTCGAACGGCTCGGAGATCAAAAGCTTCTGGCCGGGCTGGGACTGGGCCAGGTGCTGGGTGACGCCGTCGTGGCTGCCGTAGCTCTTGATCATCAGTTCCAGCACGCGATCGTCGACCCGGTTGGTCAGCGTGAACGGGCGGCCCTGGTCGCGCCACTTGGGCTCGTCGATGGCCAGTTCGATGGCCTGTCCCGGCGTGAACGAGAAGCCCTCGGGCTTGGCCAGGATGTATCGCTGGACATCGTGGGTGACGAATTCGCGCAGCAGCAGTTCGGTCTGGAACATAGTGATGTTGAATCGTGGTTTCGGCTGGAAAATGTCGGGGGAGTCTAGCCGATTTGCCGTGCCGTCGCTGCGCCGTCCGGCAAGGAGGCCTCGGCGAGGCGCTCGCCGAACGCCCCCGACGCGAACCGCGGCGGGCCTCGCGACCATGCCGTTCTTAAAAAATCGCGCCGAATCCGGTACATTGAGGATCCTCTGCACGAATCGGATACCGCTCTGCGTGCCTTGAGCCGGGCAGATGCAAGGCGACCGTCCGTCGCGGAAGGGTGATTCCCGCATCCTCGGACGGCAACGCCGCAGGTGCCCGGCTCAAGGCACGCCCTACGGGGCTTGGCGAGCCGCCCGTGCTCCGCGTTGCGATGTCTTGACGTGGCCGCCGGCACGCCGGCGACATCGCGCCTTGATCACGAACGGCTCGCCAAGCCAGAGTGGTATCCAATTCGCGCAGAGGTTCCTTAAGCGCAGTTTCCGCGCGTGTGCCCGTTCCACCCGATGCCGGTTCCGGCGATCGGGACGGGCGCTGCGCGACCCGATTTCCCCGAATCTTTCCCGTTATCCGAGGACCGCGAGATGAGCGACTACATCATTGCCCCGAGTATCCTGTCGGCCGACTTTGCCCGCCTGGGCGAGGAAGTGGACAACGTCCTGAAGTCCGGCGCCGACTGGGTGCATTTCGACGTGATGGACAACCACTACGTGCCGAACCTGACCATCGGCCCGCTGGTCTGCGACGCGCTGCGCAAGCACGGCGTCACCGCGCCGATCGACGTCCACCTGATGGTCAAGCCGGTCGATCGCATCATCCCGGACTTCGCCAAGGCCGGCGCCACGTCGATCACCTTCCACCCGGAGGCCACCGAGCACGTCGACCGCAGCCTGCAGCTGGTCCGCGACCAGGGCTGCCAGTCCGGCCTGGTGTTCAACCCGGCCACCCCGCTGGACGTGCTGGAATGGGTGATCGACAAGGTCGACATCGTCCTGCTGATGTCCGTCAACCCGGGCTTCGGCGGCCAGAAGTTCATCCCGGCGACCCTCGAGAAGGCCCGCCAGGCGCGCGAGATCATCGACCGCTCCGGCCGTGACATCCGCCTGGAGATCGACGGTGGCGTCAACGCCGACAACATCGGCGAGATCGCCGCGGCCGGCGTCGACACCTTCGTCTCCGGCTCGGCGCTGTTCGGCAAGGGCCAGGACTCCGACCCGAACCGCTACGACAGCATCGTCAAGGCGATGCGCGACGAGCTGGCCAAGGTCAAGTGATGCCACGCTTCACGCCGCGCATGGTGCTGTTCGACCTGGACGGCACCCTGGTCGACTCGGTGCCCGACCTGCTGGTCTCGGTCAACGCCATGCAGCGTGAGCTGGGCAATCCCGAGCGCGCCGAAGAGGACGTTCGCAACTGGGTGGGCAACGGCGTCGAGCGATTGGTCGAGCGCGCCTTGACCAACGACCTCGACGGCACGCCCGATCCGGCCGAGCTCGACCGCGCCCTGCCGGTGTTCAAGCGTCATTACGCCGAGAACAACGGTCAGCACTCGCAGGTCTTCGACGGCGTCACTCAGGGGCTGGAGTTCGTCAAGTCCCTCGGCCTGCCGATGGGCTGCGTGACCAACAAGGCCGCCGCCTTCACCCTGCCGCTGCTCGAGCAGACCGGCCTGCGCGATCACTTCGAGGTGGTCATCAGCGGCGACACCCTGCCGCTGAAGAAACCGGACCCGGCCCCGCTGATCTACTCTGCGGGCTGGTTCCACGTGCACCCCTCCGAGGCGCTGATGATCGGCGACTCGATCTCCGACGTGAAGGCCGCGCGCGCCGCGGGCTTCTCGATCGTCTGCATGAGCTACGGCTACAACCACGGGCGTGACATCCGCGACTTCGACCCGGATGCCGTGATTGACTCCATGACCGAGCTTTCCGGCCTGATCGCCCGGTAACCACCATGACCGGCCCAGGGACGATGGCGGATTAGACGATGGCGGATCCGACGATGGCAACCGACTCAAGGCGATGGCGGAGACGATGGCGTAGCTGAACGCCCACTCGTCCCCGTCCGTCGCCTTTTCCTTATCGGAGCCCGTCATGCCCAACCGCTTCCAGCCCTACCAGCCCACCCGCGTCGACCTCGAGCAACTCGCCGCCGAGGGCTACAACCGCGTCCCCGTCACCCGCCGCGTGCTGGGCGACTACGACACCCCGCTGTCCGTCTACCACAAGCTGGTCGAAGGCCCGTTCGGCTACCTGTTCGAGTCGGTCACCGGCGGTGAGCGCTGGGGGCGCTACTCGATCATCGGCCTGCCGTCCTCCACCGTCCTGACCGTCCACGGACACCGCGTGGTGGTGAAAAGGGACGGCGAGATCGTCGAGGACGAAACCGTCGACGACCCGCTCGCCTGGATCGAGACCTTCAAGGCTCGCTACCGCGTCTTTGAACCGGCGGACATGCCGCGCTTTCACGGCGGGCTGGTGGGCTACTTCGGCTTCGAGACCATCGGCTACATCGAGCCGCGCCTGGCCAACTTCGACGCCGACGACCCGCTGGGCGTGCCCGACATCCTGCTGATGGCGAGCGAAGAGGTGGTCGTGGTCGACAACCTCTCCAGCGAGCTGCTGCTGGTCACCCTGATCGACCCCGCCGAGCCCGGCGCGCTCGATCTCGCCAACGTGCGCCTCGACCGGCTGGCCGCCCGCCTGCGCGAGCCGGTGGCCCACTACGGCTCGAGCGCCCCGGGCAAGCCGATCGACGAGAACGACTTCACCGCCACCTTCACCCGCGAAGGCTACGAGAACGCCGTGCGTGCCATCCGCGAGTACATCGCGGCCGGTGATGTCATGCAGGTGGTGCCGAGCCAGCGGATGAGCATCGAGTTCGGTGCCGCGCCGATCGACCTCTACCGGGCGCTGCGCAGCATCAATCCCTCGCCGTACATGTACTTCATCGATGCCGGCGAGTTCACCGTGGTCGGCTCCAGCCCCGAGATCCTCGCCCGTCTCGAGGACGGCACGGTCACCGTTCGTCCCATCGCCGGCACCCGCCCGCGCGGGGCCACCGAGGCCGAGGACAAGGCCCTCGAGCAGGATCTACTCAGCGACCCCAAGGAGATCGCCGAGCACGTCATGCTGATCGATCTGGGGCGCAACGACACCGGCCGCGTCGCCCGGGTGGGCAGCGTCAAGCTCGAGGAGCGCATGATCATCGAGCGCTACTCGCACGTCATGCACATCGTCTCGCAGGTCACCGGCCAGCTGGACGAGGGCCTGAACGCCATGGACGTCCTGCGCGCGACCTTCCCAGCCGGCACCGTCTCGGGTGCACCGAAGATCCGTGCGCTGGAAATCATCCAGGAGCTCGAGCCCGTCAAGCGGGGTGTCTACGCCGGGGCGGTGGGGTACTGGGCCTGGAACGGCAATATGGATACTGCCATCGCCATCCGTACCGGGGTGATCAAGGACGAGCAGCTGCATGTTCAGGCTGGTGGCGGGATTGTTGCTGATTCCGTGCCGGCGACTGAGTGGGAGGAGACGCTCAATAAGCGTAGGGCGTTGTTTCGGGCGGCGAATATGGCGAGTCGGGGGTTGGATGAAGATCGCTAAGGGTAAATTGCCCGTCGAAGCTGTCTGTTATTGATTGACCTTTTGCGGGTGTAACTAGTGTGGCTGGTTTTCAACTCCTCACCCAAGCTGCGTGCGCTCGTTGTTTAGATTGTTATCACAGCAGGTTATAGGGGCGTTTTTATGCTTAATCTAGGGCGTGGCTGGACATTTCTTCCTATCGTCAGCGCTCTTCTGTTTTCTCCCATATCAGGGGCAGGTTCGGGGTTCGCGGATGGCAATGACCTTTTGCCTGCTTGTCACTCTGTTTTGAGGTCTTTGGATGGGAATGATATTCAGTCGGGTAGTTCGGTTGCGGCTGGGTGGTGCATTGGTTTGGTCCAAGGGGTTAAAAACACGCTTGTGGCGGCTTCAGAAGCAAAAGCGCTGCATGGCGGGTATCGAGTGTGTCTGCCGGAAGGCGGAATAAAAAATGGCCAAGCCATTAGGGTTGTGAGTCGCTTCTTAGAAGATAACCCATCTGAACTTCATAATCCGGCTTTTATATTAGTGACTCGTGCCATGTGGACGGCCTATCCTTGTGACTAGGGTGGCCGATTATTCGCGTCGTTAAGGGGGGGGTAACTTTGCGAATGAAGGCCATTGGGAAGATAAGGGCGTCGGTCGGCAGGTTTCCTGTGCTTGAGGGTGCTGGTTTCGGCGGCAAAAGAGGCCTCGTTAACAGGTGCCTGCCCTAGGCCGAGGTCAGGGTGGTAAGTGGGTTTCACGCGCTTGTTGCGTGAAGTGGCAGCGCTTCGGCTCCGTGCATTGCGCGCGAGTCGGTTTTCTTGCTTGTCCAAGAAAACCGACGAAAAGAAGGACACCCCGACGCCTTGGCCCTGCGGGCCTGATCGCTGCGCGATCAGCCTCGCGAACGGGGAATCGCGGACGGGTCGGTTCGACGCGACGTCCTGTCGCGGCGAACCTCGGGCCGGCGTCCCTGCCGGCCCGACCCTGCGATTCCCCGCCCGCGAGGCAAGGCGTAAGGGGGCTCCTCCTTCGATCCACGTAATCCACGGACTTCAACTGCGTAGACGCCTTCGGTTTCGGGTGGTGGTGCGCGCGCTTGGCAGCTGGCACGGCGGTTAACGAAGGTTTCTACCCCCTGTCGGCTTGCCTCACGACCGGCGGGTGGCCGGGGTCGGAGCGACATGGACGTCGCTCCGAGGCTCAGCGCGACACGACGTCGCGTCGAGCCGGCCCCGTGACAGCCGTCGGTCGTGAGGCTTCGAGGTCGGACGCCGTCCGGCCTCGAAGGCCCGAAGGGCCAAGCCGTGGGGTGTCTTTCTTTTCGCCCCTTTTCTTGGACAAGCAAGAAAAGGGGCTCGCACGCCTGGCAGGGTGATCGCTATTTACCGCACCTCGCAACAGGCGTGCGAAACCACTCTCCAGTGTTTCTATTCGGGGGATGCGCGAAGTCGGCCGTTGGCCGACGTCGGACTGAAGTCCGACCTACAGGGGAAGCGTTGAGGCGGGGAAGGGAAGAGAGCCCTATTTCTCGGGCGCCGTTTCTCCCCAATCCGCCTGCGCCGCCCGACTCTCGTCCAGCGCCTGGTACGCCCGCTGGACGATGGCATCGGCATCCTCGTCCTCTTCCCGGAACGCATCCACCCCCACGCTGACATCGAACCGCGTCGATGCCTCGGCGTCTTCGACCAGGAAGTAGGCCGCCGCCAGGCGCAGCTTGTCCGCGACTGCCGAGGCGCCGGCTACCGGGGTGTCGGGCAGGATCACGGCAAACTCGTGGTCGGCGATGCGAAACGACATGTCCATGCCCCGCAGGGTCTCGCGCAGGCAGTCGCCGAAGGCGCGCAGGACGCGGTCCTCGGCCGACGGGCCGTGGTGGTTTATGTACTGGACGATGTCGAGCAGGATCAGGCTCACCGGCAGGTCGTTGCGCCGATGCTGGCTGAACAGGGTGTCCAGTTGGCGCACGAAGTCGCGGCGGTTGCCCAGGCCGGTCAGGTCATCGATGAGTACCTGCTGCCCGGCCCGTGCGTGTTCACGCCCCTCGACCCGGTCGAGTTCAGCGGCCAAGGAGCGCAGGCGCTCGATCAAGTCGTCGCGATCAAGCGAGTCGATATCCGCCAGCCAGTGCGCGGACGGGTTGGGCGAAGGGCGCTGACTCACGGAAGACTCCTTTTCTGACGAGGGAAACGCTGCACGGCAAGCGATACGACAATAGCAGCAAGCCGGCGCCGGATCAGATGGGGTAGTCCCGCAGAAGGGGGAGGGCCCTGACTGTCAGGCCGCAATCCGGGTCACGCTGCCTGTGGTAGGCTCGGCTGGAAGCAAATTCGACAGGAAGTCGAGACGCTTGGAAGGGAATCTGTTGTTCTCCGATATTTCCCCCGGTTGGCGTTCCCCTGCCGGCCATCCAAAGCGGCTGACGCACTGTGTTTGGCAGCGCGGCACCGTTCCCCGTCTTGATCGTCCTTCGTGCTTCAAAAAACCAAGAACCAAAAAAGGACCAAGACCCATGAAAGACCTTCTTTTCTTCGACAAGATGCTGACGCCGAAATTTATTACCGTCATCTACTGGCTGCTGCTGGTGGGCGTGGTGATCGGCGGCATCGGCATGATGTTCGGCGGGTTTAACGGCTTCTCGTTCGGCACGTTCATCTCGGGCCTGCTGACCATCGTGTTCGGCGCGATCGGCGCGCGCATCTGGTGTGAGCTGATGATCGTGCTGTTCAAGATGAACGAGGCGCTGCAGGATATGCGTCACAAGTAACGCCGGTTACGGGCCCGGTTCGCCCGGGATGCCCGGGCCGTGGAAGGGAAGTCGCAGTCCGATCGATTCGATCGCTGCGGCTTTTTTAATGGAATGGCCTGCTCCCACCCTATTACGCTGTTTGGAGGAACAAACCCATTCAGCAACAGAGGAGGAACAGACCTATGTCCATTGCAACGCTCGGCATCGATCTTGGCAAGACCTCA
>NZ_SWAW01000047.1:0-7302 GCF_005096345.1 Guyparkeria sp. SB14A
CAGGCGCGGATTTCTCCATCGAGGCCCGGAGCACTGAACCGCTCCACGAGGAGGCCGAATAGATTGACGCAACCTGATTATCCACCACCCCACCGGGGGCTTGCGATCGGGGAGCAGGCCATAGATGCGTCATGGCATCTCCGCGCGCGCTGAGGCATCCTCTCGCGATGATGGATACCAACCGACAACTGCTGCTTCTCACCCGCGCCGGCTACGAAGGCGACTGCGCCGCCCAGGTGCAGGCCGTCGCCGCCGAGGCCGGCGTGCACGGCTTCTGCAAGGCCAAGGCCGATACCGGCTATCTCACCTTCATCGCCCACGACGCGCAGGCATTGTCCGAGTGGTTCGAGACGCTCGACCTCGATGACCTGATCTTCGCCCGGCAGCTGTGTCTCGCTGGCGAGCCGCTGGCCGACCTGCCGCCCGACAACCGGCTGGGGCCGATCCTCGCCGCGCTCGATGGGCAGGCGTTCGGCGGCGTTTTTGTGGAGACACCGGATGCGGATGCGACCCGGCCGCTGATGCGACTGGCCCGCCAGTTCACCAAGCCGCTGGAGCAGTCGATGCGCAAGCGCGGGCTGCTCGAATCGGGCAACCGGGAGCGGCCAAGACTTCACCTGACGTTCACCGATTCCACCACCGTGATCCCCGGCTGGTCGCACCCGGGGCAGGCGGCGCCACGACCGATGGGCATCCCGCGCTTGAAGCTTTCCAAGCACGCGCCCAGCCGTTCGGCCCTCAAGCTCGAGGAGGCGCTGATCACCTTCCTCTCGCCCGACGAGCGCCAGGAACTGCTGCGCGCCGGATTGGAGGCCGTGGATCTCGGTGCCGCGCCTGGCGGCTGGACCTGGCAGCTCGTGCGCGACGGGCTGATGGTCACGGCCGTCGACAACGGTCCGATGGCGGAGGAGCTGGCGGCCTCCCACCAGGTCGAGCATCGCCGCGAGGACGGTTTCACCTTCCGCCCCGAGCGGCCGGTGGAGTGGCTGGTCTGCGACATGGTGGAGAAACCGATCCGCGTGGCGGCGCTGATGGCCGACTGGATGGCGCGCGGAGATTGCCGCCGGGCCATCTTCAACCTCAAGCTGCCGATGAAGAAGCGCCAGCAGGCGGTAACGGCGTGCCGGGAGTTGATCGAGGATCGGTTGATCGAGGCCGAGGTGCCGTTCGAGTTGGCTATTCGGCAGCTGTATCACGATCGGGATGAGGTGACGGCGTACTTGCGGCGCGTTTAGCTCTTCCTGCCTCTAGCCGCAGGGGATAGTTTCGCACGCCAAGTGTGTGGAGTGGCACGGCGCCGACTCCATGCCTACTCGCGCAATTGGCACGCGACATATCCTCCATCGACATGAATACGTGTCCGCCAAAGCCGCGTGTCCCCGCCCACGTGGCCCGACAAGATCCCCGAATCCAGGACACCCAAACCCCCACCCCTCCCGGTCGATGCGAAAGGCGCGGTCTACGCTCTCGGTGATTGTGCGAGGCGGGCGCCGTCTCGGTGTGGTTTTCGGCACTTCGGGCGCTTGTCTCTGTCTAGAACCAGGCCATGTGACGATACGAGGGAGAACCCGTCATGAGTCAGAAATCGCCAATGTCCGGCATGAGCTGGGGGCGCTTTGCGGCGATGATCGCGACGTCGACCGTCATCATGTTCTTCTTGATGTACCAGCTGGTCTTCTCGCTGGATCACGCCACGTTCAGCATGAATTGACTGATCGCCTCGCTGCTAATGGGGTGCGTCATGGCCGTGGTGATGCTCGGTTTCATGTGGCCGATGTACCGGGGGCGGAAGACCAAGGTGGCGGTCGTGGTCGTGGCGGCCCTGGTGGGCGCCTTGTTGCTGGCCGTGAACCGGTGGCAGGTGCTGATCGACGATGACGATTTCATGAAGTCGATGATTCCCCACCACTCGATCGCGATAAACAACGCGCGCAAGGCCGATATCAGCGATCCGCGCGTCCGTGAACTGGCCGACGAGATCATCGCCGCACAGGTCCGCGAGATCGAGTTGATGAAGCGGCTCCTGGACGATATCGAGGAAAACGGCGAGCGGGGCGATGCCGCCCTTCCGCCTCGTTCCACCGAGATAACCCTGGAAATGGAGCGCAAGATCCGTGAGGCGATGGAGTGACGGCACGTGATCCGTAGGGCCGTGTCGGCCCGGTCGGGCGGAGGGCGCTCGGCGGCAAGGGCGTGGCGCGTTCAGGAAAATCGGCGCGACAGCCCCCGGTCAACGCGCGACGGTGCGCGCCCCGCGACCGACGACCGTTTGCCCCGAGGGTGACTCACCTCACCCCCGATCCGCCCCCCGCCGCTCCGCCGGCCCACGCCGGCGCTCCCCCTTCTGCGCGTACATCCGCCCGTCGGCGCGGGTGATCAGCTCGTCCAGGTCGGTGCCGTCGGCCGGGCAGCGGGCCCAGCCGATGCTCAGGCGCGGGTCGATCTGTCGGCCGTCGATGGTCAGCGGGCGTTCGAGTTCGGCACGCAGCGCGGCCTCGTGCTCGGCCAGTCCCTCGTCGTCGGGTACCAGCAGGCAGAACTCGTCGCCGCCGAGCCGGGCGACGATTCCGCTCTCCCCGGCGGCGGCCTGCAGCCGTTCGCCCACGCGGGTGAGGACGTCGTCGCCGATGGCGTGGCCGTGTTCGTCGTTGACCGGCTTGAAGCAGTCGAGGTCGATGTAGGCCAGGGCGAACGAGCCGCCGTCGCGTTGGCAGTGAGCGGCCTGCTCGTAGAACGCGCGCCGGTTGAGCAGGCCGGTGAGGGCGTCGTGCCGGGATTCGTAGTGCAGGCGCTCGCTGGCCTGGTCGAGTTGCTCGGCCTGCTCGTGCAGCTCGTGCTGCAGGCGCCGGAAGGTGCGTCGGGTGGTGAGCATCAGGATGGCGGCGAACAGGATGCCGCCGATGCCGAACCAGAGCATGAACCGGCGCGCGGTCTCGGCGGTGTCGCGGGCGCGATCGATGGCCGCCTGCATGATCGCCTGCTCGTGGCGACGCAGTTCCTGGATGACGCCGTCGAACTGGCGGTCGAGATCGAACAGCTCGTTGCGCACGATGCGCATGGCCGGCTCGATCGCGTCGCGGGCGGCCAGATCCACCACGCGGTCCTGCAGTTCGACGGTGCGCGGGATCAGTTCGTCCTGGCGTTCCATCAGCGCGAGGCTGCGCTCGTCGTCGAGCCGGGCGCGCAGGGCGTTGCGCGCCTCGCCGACCCGGTTGCCCCACTTGTGGTAGTCCATCATCAGCGCGTCGCGCTCGAACGGGTCGTGGGTGAGCAGCTGGTTGATCATGGTCTGGTGGCGGTTGTAGGCCGCCCCGGGAAGGCCTGCGCAAATCCGATACCGCTCTGCGTGCCTTGAGCCGGGCAGATGCAAGGCATCCGTTCGCCGCGAAAGGGTTATTCCCTTTTCAAGAACGGTAACGCAGCAGCTGTCCGGCTCAAGGCACGCCCTGCGGGGCCAAGCGAGTCGCCCGTGCTCGGTGTTGCGTCGTCTTGACGTGGCCGCCGGCACGCCGGCGACGACGCGCCGTGATCACGAACGACTCGCATGGCCAGAGTGGCATCGGATTTGCGCAGACCTTCCCTGCAGATCGCTGGCCAGTTGCAGGCGTTGTCCGTGGTCCTGGGTGACGCTTTTCAGCTCGACCTGCAGGCGGTGGTTCTGCCACAGGCCGTTGGCGACCACCAGGATCATGCCGGCGAGCAGGATGCCGAAGGCGAACGTGATCAGGCCGATCTGGCGGCCGTGGGTCTCGCGCAGGTGGTGGGTGAACTTCATGGTCGGATCGTCCTTGTTGCCGGGATTGGCTCAGTCCGTCGGGTTGCGCTTGAGCGTCTTTTTCACCGCCTCGGCGGCGATCTTCATCACCTCGATGCGCGCGTAGCGCTTGTCGTTGGCCGGGATGATGTGCCACGGCGCGTACTCGGTCGAGGTGCGGATCACCATCTCGTTGACCGCCGCCTTGTAGTCGTCCCACTTCTCGCGATTGCGCCAGTCCTCGGGCGTGATCTTGTGCTTCTTGTAGGGCGTCTGCTGGCGGGCCTCGAAGCGCTTTAGCTGCTCCTCGGGCGTGATGTTGAGCCAGAACTTGAGCAGGGTCACGCCATGCTCGGCGAGCTGCTCCTCGAAGGTGTTGATCTCGTGGTAGGCGCGCGCCCAGTCGGGCTGGGGGGCCAGGCCCTCGACGCGTTCGACCAGCACGCGGCCGTACCAGGAACGGTCGAAGATGGCCCAGTAGCCGTCGCGCGGGATCTGTCGCCAGAAGCGCCACAGGTAGTGGTGATCGGCCTCCTCGTCGGTGGGCGCGGCGATCGGGATGACGCGGTAGAGCCGCGCGTCGAGCGCCTCGGTCAGGCGGCGGATGGCCCCGCCCTTGCCGGCGGCATCCCAGCCCTCGAACAGGGCGACCACTGGGCGGCGTGCCTCGAAGCCTTCCCAGCCGAGCCGGTTGAGCCGGGCGTCGAGGTCGCGCTTGCGTTTCTTGTAGTCGGGCTTGTCCAGCACGAGGTCGCCGGGGACGTGGTCGACGATGGTGCGCCGCGCGCTGTCGGCGTTCGGCAGGGCCGGGGCATGCGAGACCTTGATGGGACTCGGGCTCGCGCCGTTGGACAGGCGCGTGTCGATGGCGCGCAGCAGGGTCTTGCCGGCGGTCAGGTCACGAAAGTGCGGATCGGTCGCCTCGATCAGGAACCAGGGCGCCTCGCCGGTATCGGTTTCCCGCACCACGCGGGTGGCGATGCCGATGAACTCGTCGTAGTGGTTGGCCGCCTTGGCCGTTTCCGGGGCCATGTGCCAGTGGCTCTTGGGGTCGCGGCGGCGTTCCTTCACCCGACGGGCCTGTTCGTTGGCCGGTAGGTGGAACCAGAACTTCACCAGCAGCGCGCCGCCGTTGATCAACATGTGCTCGGTCTCGCGGATGCGCTCGAGCTCGCGGCTGACATCGTCCTCGGTCAGCTGGCCGTGCTGGGCGTCCTCGATCAGGTGCTGGTACCAGCCGCCGAACAGCACGGCGATCTCGCCGCCGCCGGGCATCGACCGCCAGTAGCGCCACCAGCGCGGGCGCTGCTTTTCCTCGTCGGTCTCGTCCCAGAAGACGTGCGTCTGCACGCCGCGCGAATCCAGCCACTCGAGCAGGTGGTTGACCAGTTCGCCCTTGCCGGCGCCCGCCACGCCGTTGATCAGCAGCAGTACCGGCAGGTTGGCCGCCCGCGCCCGGCGCTGGGCATCGAGCAGCTGCAGTCGCAACGCCGGCACGGCGTCCTTGAAATCGGACTTGGCGAGGCGACGGCCCAGTTCGGCGGCTTCGAACATCGGGATTCCTGCATAAACGGGGAAAACTGCAAGCCTAGCACCGCCGGCGTGTGTTGCCGCATTGCGCGTCGGGCTGTGCCATTCTCGTGACTGGACTCGAACGATGGGGTGACGGGATGACTCGATTGCAAGCGTGGCTGTGGCCGCTGGTGCTGCTGGCCATGGCCGGTGGCCCGGCCGTGGCCGAAAATCGTCTCGCCGCCACTGCCTCGGATTACCTGCGCGATCATGCCGACAATCCGGTCGACTGGTATCCCTGGGGAGAACAGGCCCTGGCCTTGGCCCGCGAGCAGGACAAGCCGATCTTCGTCTCGGTGGGCTATTCCACCTGCTACTGGTGCCACGTCGCCAAGCGCGAGCTCTACGAGGACCCCGAGATCGCCGCGGCGATGAACGAGGGGTTCGTCAACATCAAGATCGACCGCGAGCAGCGCCCCGACCTCGATCGGGTGTTGATGGCCGCCACGCGCGCGCTGGGCGAGGGCGGCGGCTGGCCCAACAACGTCTTTCTCACCCCGGACCTCGAGCCCTTCTTCGCCGGCAGCTATTTCCCGCCCGAGCCGCTGCCCGGCCGCGAGAGCTTCCCGCAGCTCCTCGAGCGTCTCTCCGATCAGTGGCAGTCGAATCGCGAACCGCTGCTCGAGCGGGCCGAGGCAACGGCCGAGGCGCTCAGGCAAGGCGCGGATGCCAGTCTCGCGCCCGAGCGCATCGATCCGGCCGACTGGCAGGCGCGGGCCATCGAGTTGCTGGAGGGACAGTTCGACCCGCTGGTGGGTGGCTTCGCCCCGCCGGGGCAGTCGAGCCGCTTTCCGCAGTCGCCCAGGCTGGCGCTGCTGCTCTCGGCGCTCGATGACGACGAGCAGGCCGCGCGGGCGGAACCGATGCTGCGCCAGACCCTGGCGGCGATGAGCATCGGTGCGCTGTTCGATCACGTCGGTGGCGGGTTTCATCGCTACACGGTCGACCCCGAGTGGGCGATCCCGCACTTCGAGAAGATGCTGGTCGACAACGCCCAGCTGATCGGTCACTACGCGCGGGCCGGGCAGCGGCTCGACGAGGACTGGTTCGGTGACGTCGCCGCGCGCAGCGTCGGGTATCTCGAGCGCAGGCTCTGGGCGGACGGGGGTGGCTATTTCACCGCCGAGAACGCCGAGCTCGACGGCATCGAGGGCAAGAGCTACGTCTTTACCGCCGAGGAGATCCGCGCGGTGTTGGGCGAGGATGCCGAGGCCTTCCTCGACTGGCACCAGCTGGCCGGCCTGCCGGAAAGCCGGATCGATCACGAACTGCCCGATGGCGGGGCGGTGAACCTGGCCGTGGGCCGGGCCCTGGATGCCTTCGAGCGGGGCGAGCTGGCCGAGTCGATCGCCGGCTTCGAGCCCGATTACGCCGCCCTGCTCGAGGCGCGCCAGGCGCGTGGCCTGCCTCAGCGCGATCGCAAGCAGGTCGCCGAGTTCAACGCGTTGACCGGACTGGGCCTGCTGGCGGCCGCCCAGCCACTCGACCGGGGCGACTGGCACGAGCGGGCGCAGGCGGTGGGTGACTGGATCTGGTCACGGCTCTGGGATGCCGATGAGCAGCGCCTGTACCGGCAGGTCTACGAAGGCGAGGTCTCCGGCGAGGCATTTCTTTCCGATCACGCAGCTGCCGGCCGCCTGATGTTGGCGCTGTACGGATCGAGCCACGATATCCGTTGGCTGTTGCGCACCCAGCGGCTCGCCGCGACGATCGAGCGCGATTACCTCGACGAGTCGGGGCGGCTGCACGAGCGCCCGCCGCAAGCGGGTGGCGGGCTGCCGCTCAGCCCACCGTTGACGGGTGACGATGCCTCGCCGTCGGGGCATTCGCAGGCGGTGGTGTTCCTGCTGGATCTTGGCGCCGTGCTCGAGGACCCGGCGCGCCAGGCGCGGGCCGTGCGCGCGTTGGCGGGGTTCGCCACCGAGGTGGACGCCGCACCGGCCGACTGGGGGGTTCCTGGTCGGCGCACTGGCCCG
>NZ_SWAW01000048.1:0-7276 GCF_005096345.1 Guyparkeria sp. SB14A
TGGGCACGGATGCCCTGCTCGATGCCCGTTGACGCGGCAGCCGTCCCGCCCGATCTGGTCGGCGTGGTGCTGGCGGCCGGGCGGCCGAGCGCTTCGGCTCGGACAAGCGCTGGGCCGAGCTGGCGCGGCGAGCCGTTGCTCGCCCATGCCCTGGCCGCGGCCCGGGCGGTCTGCGAGCGGGTGCTGGTGGTGGTCGAGATGCCCGACCCGCGGCTCGACCGGCTGCTGGCCCGCCTGCCGGCCGAGGCGGTGATCTGTCCGCGTGCCGGCGAGGGGCTGGCCGCCAGTCGGCGCTGCGCGATCGACCGGCTGGCCGACGAGCGTCCCGACGGGGTGCTGTTCTTTCTCGGTGACATGCCGATGGTGCCAATCGACCAGGTACGACACCTGGTCGAGCACATGCGTTCGGCCGGACGCCCGGTGCGCCCCGTGCACGACTCGCAGCCCGGCCACCCGGTCGCCTGCCCGGGCGGCTGGCTCGATCACCTGGCCGAACGCGGTTTCCCTGCCCGCGAGGGCCAGTTGATCGACTGTGCGCACCCCGGCGTCGTGCGCGACGTGGATTGCCCCGCCGATCTCGCCGCGTTGCGTTAAGGAAGGTCTGCACAAATCCGCTGCCACTCTGGCCTGTCGAGCCGCTCGTGATCCAGGCATGCCGAGCGCTATCGGATTTGTGCCCCCCTCCCTTACGCGTCCGCGACGGGCAACGACGGCCAGCGCCGGACCGGACCACGCCCCGGGCCGGCCTGTGCTAAGTTTTTGATTGCTGCCCGGGCGCTCGCCGCGCCCGCGGATCATTCCATCGTGATCGCACCGAAGGACCCCGGATGAACGAGCGTCCGTCATCGAGTCGTGCCACCGAGCCGCTGCATGCCTCGCGTCACTGCTTCGCCCAACCCCGGTTTGCCGACGAGTCGGCGGTGCTGGCCGATGCGTACCGCCTGCTCGACGACGCGGTGATCCGCTACCAGGGCCACCCGGTCGGCACCATGGCCAGCCTCGACCCGCGTGCCCCGGCGGAGAACTACCGCGACTGCTTTGTGCGCGACTTCGTCTCGGCGGCGTTCCTGATGCTGCTGGAGGGGCGCTCGGACGTCGTGCGCGAGTTCCTCGCCATGATCCTGCGCATGCGCGGTCAGCAGGAAGAGCTCGAGGGCCAGCAGGTCGCTCCGGGCGTGCTGCCGGCCTCGTTCCGCGTGGTCACCCTCGACGACGGCAGCGAGCAGCTCTCGGCCGACTTCGGCGACCGGGCGATCGGCCGCGTCGCGCCGGTGGACTCGATGATGTGGTGGGCGGTGCTGCTGCGCGCCTACGTGCGCTTCACCGGCGACACGGCGTTCGCCCACACCCCCGAGGTCCAGCGTGGGCTGCGCATGATCCTGAGCCTGTGCCTGCAGAGCCGCTTCGAGGTCTTCCCCACGCTGCTGGTGCCCGACGGCTCGTTCATGATCGACCGGCGCATGGGCGTCAACGGCCATCCGCTCGAGATCCAGGCGTTGTTCGACATGACCCTGCGCGCGGCCGACCTGCTGACCATCGACGAGGGCAGCCACTGGCTGATCGACCTGGCCCGGCGTCGTCGGGGCGTGCTGCGCGACTACGTGCGCCGCTACTACTGGCTGGACCTCGACGTGCTCAACGAGGTGCATCGCTTCTCCACCGAGAAGTTCGGTCACGACGTCGACAACGTCTTCAATATCTACCCCGAGTCGATCCCCGAGTGGGTCGCCGACTGGCTGCCCGACGACGGCGGTTACTTCGTCGGCAACCTCGGCCCGGGGCGGATCGATTTCCGTTTTTTCTCGCAGGGCAATTTCCTGGCGACGACCACGGGGCTGGCGACCGCCGAGCAGGGCGGCCTGTTGATGCACACCGTGACCGAGCGCTGGGACGACCTCGTCGGGCAGATGCCGGTCAAGCTGGTGTACCCGCCGGTGCGCGGTGCCGAGTGGCGGCTGATGACCGGCTCGGACCCCAAGAACGTGCCCTGGTCGTACCACAACGGCGGCAACTGGCCGGTACTGGTCTGGCCGATGGTGGCCGCTGCCCTGGTGGCCGACCGCCAGGACCTGGGCGAGCGTGCCTTCCGTGTCGCCGAGCGCCGCCTGATGGCCGACAACTGGCCCGAATACTACGACGGTCGGCACGGTCGGTTGATCGGCCGGCGGGCCAACCTGCACCAGGTCTGGAGTGCCACCGGCCTGCTGCTGGCGCGCCACCTGCTGGCCGACCCCGGTCGTCTGGTGGAGCTGGCGCTGACCGAGGACGAAGACAGTGCCCCCGGCAACGGACGCGGCGGGTCGGCACAACGAGAACAGGGAGACGACTGACGCCATGACGAAAACGGGAGGTCGAGACGGACTGTATATCTGCCTGGTCAGCGTGCACGGGCTGATCCGCGGCGAGAACCTCGAACTGGGGCGTGATGCCGACACCGGCGGGCAGACCCTCTACGTGGTCGAACTGGCCCGCGCGCTGGCCCGGCGCCCGGAGGTCGCGCGGGTCGACTTGTTCACGCGCCGGGTGGTCGATCCGCGCGTGGACGCCGACTACGCCCAGCCCGAGGAAGACCTGGGCGACAACGCCCACATCATCCGCATCGACGCCGGCCCGGAGGAATACCTGCCCAAGGAACGGCTGTGGGACTACCTCAACTGCTTCGTCGACGGGGCGCTGGCGCATATCGACCAACTGGGCGTCACGCCGGCGCTGATCCACAGCCATTACGCCGATGCCGGCTACGTCGGCGTGCGCCTGGCCCATCACCTCGGGGTGCCGCTGGCGCATACCGGCCACTCGCTGGGACGCGTCAAGCGTCGCCGGCTGCTGGCGCGCGGCGAGAGCAGCGCGACCATCGAGTCGACCTACGCCATGTCCACCCGCATTCGCGCCGAGGAAGAGGTGCTGCTCGCCGCGGACCTGGTGGTGGTCAGCACCGGCCAGGAGATCGAGGAGCAGTACGGACTCTACGACTGGGCCGACCCGGAGAAGATGACGGTGATCCCGCCGGGCGTGAACCTCGAGCGGTTCACGCCGCCGCCCGAGCAGTTCGCCCCGCCCATCTGCGACGAGCTCAAGCGGTTCCTGCGCGAGCCCGAACGGCCGATGGTGCTGGCGCTGTCGCGCCCCGACGAGCGCAAGAACATCGCCACCCTGATCGAGGCCTTCGGCGCCCACCCCGAACTGCGCCAGCAGGCGAACCTCGTGGTCATCGCCGGCAACCGCGACGACATCCGCGACATGGATGCCGGGCCGCGCAAGGTGCTCACCGATATCCTGTTGCTGATCGACTACCACGATCTCTATGGCGTGGCCGCCTACCCGCGCCACCACCAGTCCGACGACGTGCCCGACCTCTACCGGCTGGTGACCCGCAGCGGCGGGGTGTTCATCAACCCGGCGCTGACCGAGCCGTTCGGCCTGACGCTGATCGAGGCGGCCGCCGCCGGTGCGCCCATCCTGGCGACCGAGGATGGCGGTCCGCGCGACATCATCGCCGCCTGCGAGAACGGCGAGCTGATCGATCCGCTGGATGCCGAGGGCATCGGCGAGCGGATCGCCGCGTTGCTGGGCGATCGCGAGCGCTGGCGACGCTACTCGGAAAACGGCATTCGTCGCGTGCGCGAGTGCTATTCCTGGGATGCCCACGTCGAAAGCTACCTCGAGCGCGTGGCCGGCCTGTTCGAGGGCGAGGCCCGTGCCGTGCGTCCGAGCCTGCCGGACCACGTGCTCACCCAGGTCGATCGGGCGCTGGTGGTCGAGCTGGCCGCCCTGGGCGATTCCACCGATGCGGCGATGCGCCGTCGGCTGGTCGAGACCCTGCGCGCCCATCGCCGCCAGGCGGGTTTCGCGGTGGTCTCCGACCGGCCGCGCCGCGAGGTGCTCGCCGCGCTCAAGGAACTGGGCGTGCCCACGCCCGACGTGCTGATCACCCGTGGCGGCACGCAGATCCACTATGGCCCGCGCCTGTCGCGCGACGAGGGCTGGAGTCGTCACATCGGCTACGCCTGGCAGCCGGATCGCGTCTACAACCTGCTGGCCCAGACGCCCGGCGTGGAGCTGCGTTCGCGCGCCGTGCAGGGGGTGCACGCCGTGCATGCCTTCATCGCCGACACCGATGCCTTTCCGGGTTTCGAGGCGCTGGAGAACCAGCTGCACCAGCTCGACATCCACGCCAACCTGGTGCGCCTGTCGCGCAACGAGCTGCTCGCCATGCCGGTGCGTGCCTCCAAGGGCTTCGCGCTGCGCTACTTCGCCACCCAGTGGGGCATCGCTCTCGATCATCTGCTGGTCGCCGGCGGGGTGGCCACCGACGAGGACATGCTGCGCGGCAACCCGCTCGGCGCGGTGGTCACCGCCGACGGGGCGCAGGAGCTGCCCGGCCTGACCGATCTCGACCGGGTGATCTTCACCCGGGCCCAAGGGCCGGGCGGCGTGCTCGAGGCCATCGAGCACTACGATTTCTTCGGCGCCTGCGCCCTGCCCGCGGAGTCGCCGAATGACGGGGTGGCATCATGAGCGAACTTGCCCCCGTCCTGCTGTGCTGCGACCTCGATCGCACCCTGATCCCCAACGGTCGGGCGGAGGAATCCCCCGATGCGCGTCCGCGGCTGGCCCGCTTCTGCGCCCACCCGGCGGTGCAACTGGTGTTCGTCTCGGGACGGGACCTGCAGCTGGTGCTCGACGGCGTCGACGAGTGGTCCCTGCCGCAGCCGGACTACATCATCGGCGACGTCGGCACCACCATCTACGCGCCGCGCTCGCAGGCGGGCCACGGTGATGGCGACTGGATCCACTGGCCGGCCTGGACCGACCAGATCGCCCCGGACTGGAACGGGCTGACCCACGACGACGTCACCGACATGTTCGCCGACATCTCCGCCATTCGCCCGCAAGAAGCGGCCAAGCAGGGGGCGTTCAAGGCGAGCTACTACGTCGACCGGCAGGCGAACCAGGAGGTGCTCGACGCCGAGCTGCACGGCCGCCTGTGGCGCAATGGCGTGGATGCCCGACTGGTCTGGTCGCTGGACGAGGCGGCCGACGTGTTGCTGCTCGACGTGCTGCCGACCAGCGCCAGCAAGCTCCACGCGATCGAATTCCTGATCCACCATCTCGCCTTCGACGAGCACCGCGCGATGTTCGCCGGGGACTCGGGCAACGACCTGCATGCCCTGGGCAGCCACATCAACGGTGTGCTGGTCGCCAACGCCGACCTGGCGGTCAAGGCGCGTGCCCGGGAACTGGTGCGTGCCGGCGCGCTGGAGGACACGCTCTATCTGGCGCAGGGCGGACTGTTCGGCATGAACGGCAATTACGCCGCCGGCGTGCTCGAGGGCCTGGTGCACTTTCTTCCCGAAACCCGGGAGCAGATGTGCCTGTCGACCGACGAGGCCCCGAGTTGAGGTCCGGGCGGAGGCCCTGGTGGTCACCGGGGCAATGGCTGGCCCGCCTGTTCGGCGCGCAAGCCGGCGAGATCGAGATCCCGCCCGCGGCGTGGCGGCGTGTCTGCGACGACCAACCCGAGCTGGCGATGCTGTCGACCGACGAGCGCGACCGGTTGCGATCGCTGGCCGCGCAATTCCTTGGCGGTCGACCGTTCTACGCCGGCGGGGCATTCGAGCTCACGGACGCGATGCAGCTGCGCATCGCGGCACTCGCCTGCCTGCCGGTCCTCGAGCTGGGACTGACGTGGCTGGACGCGATCCGATCGGTGATCGTCTACCCGGATGCCTTCGAGGTCGACCACGAGGAAGTCGACGAGAGCGGCGTGGTCCACGAGGTGCGCGACCTGCGCGCCGGGGAGGCCTGGTCGCACGGCACGCTGGTGCTCTCCTGGGCCGATATCGAGGCCGGCCGCGACCCCGACTTGGCCATGAGCGTGGTGATCCACGAGGTGGCGCACTTCATCGACGGGGCCAATGGCGCGGAGAACGGCTTCCCGCCGTTGGGCAAGGGGCACGACCGCGCCCGCTGGACGCAGGACTTCCAGGCGGCCTTCGACCGGCTCAACCGCGAGGTCGAGGCCGGGCATGAGCCGGTGATCGACCCCTACGCGGCCACCAACCCCGCCGAGTTCTTTGCCGTGCTCAGCGAGTATTTCTTCCGGCTGCCCGAGGAACTGTGGCAGGCCGAGGCCGGCCTCTACGCGCACCTGTCGCGTTTCTATGGCCAGGACCCGCGGGCGCGGCTCGTTGCGGTGTCGGCTGGCAAAATCGCTGCAGACGTCTAAGGTTAGGGAAACTCTGCACGAATGCCATGCCGCTCTGCGCGCCTTGAGCCGGGCAGATGCAAGGCGCTCGTCCGCCGCGGAAGGGTTGTTCTCTTTCCAAGGACGACAACGCAGCAGATGCCCGGCTCAAGGCGCGCCCTGCGGGGCTTGGCGAGTCGCCCGTGATCCGCGTTGCGATGTCTTGACGTGGCCACCGGCACGCCGGCGACATCGCGCCTTGATCACGAACGACTCGCCGAGCCAGAGTGGCATGGCATTCGTGCAGAGTTTCCCTAGGCACAGGCCCGGCGCGCAAGACGCCGGATGAGGTTTCCACTCAATTCACGGAGGGCTACCACCCATGTGTGCAGCCAAGGCGAAGAAAGGTCAGAAGACGCTCGACAATCTCCAGCAGGCACTCTCAATGGAGCTCACGGCGGTGCATCAGTACATGCTGCACGCCCACGTGCTCGAGGACTGGGGTCTGGATCGGCTGTCGAAGAAGATGCACGGCGAGGTCCAGGAAGAATTGGGCCATGCCAGCCAGTTCATCGACCGGATCCTGTTCCTGGACGGCGACCCGGTGGTGACCGAGGCGAAGTCGGCCAAGCGCTCGAACTCGCTGGGTGACATGTTCAAGGCCGATCTGAAAGAGGAGCTGGCCTCGATCCAGTTCTACGGCAAGGCCGCGATCGAGGCGCGCGACGAGGGCGACGTGGGTACGGTCCACATCTTCGAGGAGATCCTGATGGATGAGGAAGGGCATGCCGACTGGCTCAAGCGTCAGCTCGAACTGATCGAGCGTATGGGTGAGCCGAATTACATCCTCGCCTACCACACACCGGATACCGGCGAGTAAGGTGACGGTGCCTGCCTGATAGCGCCCGAGAGTTGGCGCTTTCCCCTACTGGATGAGGCAGGCCGGGCCGACCCCGAGGGGGCGGCCTTTTTTAATGGAATGGCCTGCTCCCACCCTATTACGCTGTTTGGAGGAACAAACCCATTCAGCAACAGAGGAGGAACAGACCTATGTCCATTGCAACGCTCGGCATCGATCTTGGCAAGACC
>NZ_SWAW01000049.1:0-7082 GCF_005096345.1 Guyparkeria sp. SB14A
TTGCGCGCCTCGACCAGCCGGGCGGCGGGTACTGGCCGCGCGGGCCCGGGCCGCCTGCTCGCGCGAGATGGCCTGGTCGAGGGCCTGCTCGCTGGCCACCTGCCGCTCGCGCAGCTCGCGGGTGCGCGCCAGCTCCTGCCGCGCCAGGCGTGCCTCGGACTCGGCCTGGGCGAGCTCGGCCTCGACCGAGTCGACCCGCGCGGCCAGATCACGGTTGTCGAGTCGGGCCAGCGGCTCACCAGCCTCGACGCGCTCGCCCCGGCGCACCGGGCGTTCACTGATCCGCCCGGTGGCCTGAAAGCCGACCGAGGCGGTGGTCTCGGCGGCCACCTCGCCGACCAGCGGTGCCCGTTCGACCACGCCGGTTGCCACGGGGGCGACCAGCACCACCGGCGCGTCGGCATCGGCCGATTGGGACGCGGCCAATGCGTGCCCCGCGGGCAGGGCCAGTGCCGCGACCAGGCCGGCGAGCAGCAGAAAAAAATCAGGGCGCTTTGCCATACTCACCGGCCATTCCTCCCTGCAGCCATTAGCCAACCGTCCATGTCCACATCGACCACCCTTGTCTGGTTCCGCCAGGATCTGCGCCTTGCCGACAATCCGGCACTCGACGCCGCGCTGGCATCCGAGCACATCATACCCGTCTATATCGTACCGCCGGAGGGCTCGGAGGAGGGCCGCGACGGCTTTCTCCGGGGCGGGGCCAGCCGCTGGTGGCTGCATCACAGCCTCGAGGCGCTCGATCGCGACCTTCGGGCACGGGGCAGTCGGCTGATCGTGCGCCGCGGCGAGCCGGCCGAGGTGCTGGCCCGGCTGGCCGCCGAGACCGACGCGACCGTCGTGCACTGGAACCGTCGACTGGAACCGGCCGGCATCGCCACCGATCGGGCGGTCAAGCAGTCACTACGCGAGCAGGGCCTGAGCGTCCAGTCGTTTGCCGGCAACTACCTGCACGAGCCCTGGAACGTGCTCAACAAGCAGGGCGCGCCCTACAAGGTCTTCACCCCCTACTGGAAGGCGCTGCTCGCCGAGGGCATCGACCTACCCGTCCTGTCCGACCCCGAGCGACTGCCAGCCGTGGACGAGGCCATCGCGAGCGAGCCGATCGACTCGCTCGAGCTCCTGCCGCAACTCGACTGGGCCGACGGTTTTGCCGACTGGTGGACGCCGGGCGAGGCGGGTACCTGGGATCGTTTCGAGTCATTCCTCGACGACGTCTCGCGCTACCACGAGACCCGCAACCGGCTCGACCTGGACGGCACCTCGCGGCTCTCGCCGCACCTGCACTTCGGTGAGATCTCCCCGCGCCAGGTCGTCGCCCGGGTGCGCAGCGAGTACCCGGACGCCCTCGACGACAAGGGCCCGGAGCACTTCCTGCGCGAGGTCGGCTGGCGCGAGTTCGGCGCCAATCTGCTCTACCACTTCCCGCGGACCGAAACCGACAATCTCGACGCCCGCTTCGACCACCTGCCCTGGCGCAACGCCACGGATCACATCGTGGCCTGGCAACGCGGCAAGACCGGCATCCCGGTGGTCGACGCGGCCATGCGCGCCTTGTGGGCGACCGGCTGGATGCACAATCGCGCGCGGATGATCGTCGCCTCGTTTCTGACCAAGAACTGCCTGGTCGACTGGCGTATCGGCGCCGACTGGTTCATGGACACGCTGGTCGACGCGGATCTGCCCAGCAACACCGCCGGCTGGCAGTGGGTGGCGGGCACCGGCGCGGATGCCGCCCCCTACTTCCGCATCTTCAACCCCGTCCTGCAGGGCGAGAAGTTCGACCCCGAGGGCGCCTTCATCCGTCGCTGGGTGCCGGAGCTGGCCGAACTGCCCGACAAGGCCCTGTACGCGCCCTGGGAGGCGAAACCGGAGACGCTGGCACGCGCCGGGGTGAGGCTGGGCGAGACCTACCCCGAACCGATCGTCGATCTCAAGGCCTCGCGCGAACGGGCGCTGGAGGCCTTCCAGCAGATCAAGGACTACCAGCGCTAAGGAGCCTCTGCCCACGCGCCGCCTCACGGGTAAGATGTGGGACATCCACCCCTCGTTGTCTCTGCCGATATGTCGATATATAGTAAAGAACATACCGCGTCGTTCACTGGCTCGCTGGGCCTGAAGCTGGGCGCGGGTGAGATCTCGGACCGCCGCTTGCGGCTGCTGGCCGCGCTCGAGCAAACCGGCTCGATCAGCGGCGCGGCCCGCGCGATCGGCATGACCTACAAGGCGGCCTGGGACGCGATCGACGCGATCAACAACCTCGCCGACCGGCCACTGGTGGCCACCCGCCATGGCGGCAGTCGCGGCGGCGGCGCCGAACTGACCGAGGAGGGCCGGCAACTGCTGGCCGCCTGGCGGCGGCTCGACGGCCTGCAGCGCGAGATGCTCGCCCTGTTCGAACGCGAACAGATCACCGATCAACTGGACCTGATCAGGCGAATCAACATGAAGACAAGCGCCCGAAACCATCTGGCCGGCAAGGTGAAGGCGATCACCCGGGGCACGGTCAACAGCGAGGTCGTCGTCGCATTGAACGGCGGCGACGAGCTGGTCGCCGTCATCACCAGCCAGAGCGTCGAGGACATGGGGCTGGCCGAGGGCGGTGACGTGCACGCCCTGGTCAAGTCGAGCTTCGTCATCCTGGCCGATGCCGCCTCGCGCACCTCGGCGCGCAACCACCTCTGCGGCACGGTCGAGCGGATCGAGACCGGCGCGGTCAACAGCGAGGTGGCCATCGCCCTGCCCGGCGGCGCCCGGCTGACCGCGGTGGTGACCAACGAGAGCGTCACTGCCCTGGGCCTGCGCGAGGGCGGCAAGACCTGTGCGCAGATCAAGGCCAGCCACGTCATCCTGGGCGTGGACGAGTAGCGACGTAATCGCTCGCGCGGCATCTCGCCTTGCGCACCGATATATACCCAGCGACTCATCGAAGAACGAAACAAGGAGTTCGAGATGTGGAAGAAGACCCTGATGACCACCCTGCTCGCCAGCGGCTGGCTGACCGCGACGGCGGTCCAGGCCGCGACCATCACCGTGGCGGTCGCCGCGAACTTCACCAAGGCGGCCGAGGAGATCGGCGCGGCCTGGGAAGCGAAGAGCGGTCACGACGTGCGGTTCTCCTTCGGCCCATCGGGCAAGCTGCTCGCGCAGATCCAGAACGGCGCGCCGTTCGATGCCTATTTCTCTGCCGACACGGATCGCCCCGAGCTCCTGGTCGAGGCCGGTGACGCGCGGGACTTCTTCGTCTACGCCCGGGGACAACTCGCCCTGTTCAGCCTGGACCTGCCGGTCGACGAGCGCGCCGAAGCAATCCTGGCCGACGGCGACTTCCGCTATCTGGCGGCCGCCAACCCCAAGGCCGCGCCCTATGGACTGGCCGCGCAGCAGGTGCTGGAAAAGCGCGGCCTCTACCAGCGCTACCGAGACGCGGGAAAGATCGCCACCGGTGAAAGCATCACGCAGACCTTCCAGTTCGTCACCACCGGCAACGCCCAGCTGGGGTTCGTCGCCCTGTCGCAGCTGCGGGACCCGGAAAGCCCGGTCGCGGGCAAAGGCCACACCTGGATGCCGCCGGCCGAGGACTACGACCCGATCGAGCAGGGTGCCGTGGCGCTGACCCGCAGCGAACACCCCGAGGTGGTCGATGACTTCCTGACCTTCGTCCGCGGCGACGCGGGCGCGGCGATCATCGCCAAGTACGGCTACGACACGCCCTGAGGAACCGTTCCCCGAGGACTTTCCATGACCCTGTTCGGCATCCCGCTCGACACCCATCCGATCTGGCTGACCCTGCAGGTCGCGGCGGTGACCACCATCCTGCTGCTACTCATCGGCGTGCCGATCGCCTGGGGGCTTTCCCGCATGCGATCGCGCTGGCGGGTGGTCTTCGAGGCACTGGTCTCGTTGCCGCTGGTGCTGCCCCCGACGGTGCTGGGCTTCTACCTGATCATCGCCATGAACCCCAACGGGCCGCTGACCGAGTTCCTGGGCCGGTTCGGCTTCGATGGCCAGCTGACCTTCAATTTCGCCGGGCTGGTGATCGGCTCGGTGCTGTTCTCGTTGCCATTCATGGTCCAGCCGATGATGTCCGCCTTCCAGGGGCTCTCGGAGGAGGTCCTGGATGCCGCCCGGCTGATGCGCGCGGGCTTTCTCGACCGGTTCTTCACGGTGATCCTGCCGCTGTCGCGCCAGGGCCTGCTGGTGGGCTCGGTGCTCACCTTCGCCCACACCGTGGGCGAGTTCGGCGTGGTGCTGATGGTCGGTGGGAACATCGAGGGGCAGACGCGCATGGTCTCGATCGCGATCTTCGACCACGTCGAGTCGTTCGAGTACGCCCAGGCCCACCTGCTCTCGGCGGTAATGGTGATCTTCTCCTTCGCCACGCTGGTGGGCGTGTACCTGATCAACCGCCGGTTTTCGGCACGACTGGGGTAGGGGCATGTTCGCAGGCAACCTCACACTGACCGTCGGCGAGTTCCGCATGGCCTCCGGCGACTTCGCCTTCGACTCCGACGGCGTGACCGCGCTGTTCGGTCGCTCGGGATCGGGCAAGAGCACATTGCTGCGCGCGATGGCCGGCCTGGACCGGCAGACGCGCGGACAGCTGCGCTTTCACGACGAGACCTGGCAGGACGGCCGGCACGCCCTGCCAGCCGAGCAGCGCGACATCGGCATGGTCTTCCAGCATGCCGCCCTACTCGCCCACCGCACCGTGCGCGGCAATCTGGACTTCGCCGCCAGACGCGCCCCAGCGGACCGGGGGGCGGCGATCGACCGCGACCAGATCATCGAACGCACCGGCCTCGGCCCGCTGCTCGACCGGGCGGTGGGCAAGCTCTCCGGCGGCGAGCGCCAGCGCATCGCCATCGCCCGGGCCCTGATCGGCAAACCCCGCGTGCTGATGATGGACGAGCCGCTAGCCGCGCTCGACTGGCGCGCCAAGGCAGAGCTCCTGGACCTGTTCGAGACGGTGATCCGCGATTTCGGCATTCCCACGGTGATTATCACCCACGCCCCGGCGGAGGTGGAGCGCCTCGCCGACCGGGTGGTGTTCATGAGCGAGGGGCGCGTCGAGCGGGTCGAGACATTGAAGGAGGCGCTCGGGCGGGTCGACTCGCCGCTGTTCACCGAGGAAGGCCCGGTCGCCTCGCTCGACGGGCACGTGGAGCACGTCGACGGCGACCCGCATCGCCTGCGCTTCGTCACCACACCCCAAACGGGCACCGGCCAGCCGGTCACCTTTCAACTGGGCGCGGACGGCTCGACGACCGAGCACGGCCCACGTCTCTGCGCGTGCGCGCCGACGACGTGGCACTGGCCCGGAAGCGACTCGACAACATCTCGATGCAGAACCAGCTCCCGGCCCGGATCGAACGGATCGACACCAGCGCCCCGGGCCGCCGGGCCGTGTTCCTCACCCTGGAGGACGGTCAGCGGCTGGTCAGCGAGGTCACCGACCGCGCCGTGGCCGACATGGGGCTGGATGCCGGCCAGGCCGTGATCGCCCTGGTCAAGAGCGCGGCATTGGCGAGGTAATCCGGGCCGAGCGACACGACCGCGGGCCCGCGTGGCCCGATCAGGCGGAAACCGAGCCCTTCCCTGGCCACGATGCCTCGCGGCCAATGTCGTCGCTGACCCGCCCCTCGCGGCAGAGCTGGCCCATCCTCAGCAATTGCCGATCGAGCTGCGGCCCCCAGCCGTAGTGACGCACGGCCCGTCGGCGCGCGGCGGCGCCGGCGGTCAGCCAGTCGCGGTCGAACAGGCGCGTCACGCCCCGCGCGAGTGCCGCGGCCCGCGCCTGCGGCACCAGCTCGCCCACCGTCTCGTCGACCAGCTCGGGCGTGGCCCCGGCATCCACGCCGACCACCGGCAGGCCGCAGGCCATCGCCTCGAGGATCACCAGGCCGAAGGTCTCGGCATCGCCGGCATGCAGCAAGGCGTCCGCCGATGCGAGGTAGGCGGCCAGCGTGTGCTCGTCGGCGACGTAATCGACCACGCGCAGACGGGGATGGCTGCCGACGGGCATGCCCGCGCCGATCAGCAACAGGTAGTAACGATCGTCGAGCTCGTCGAGCGACGCGACCAGCTGGTCGACGTGCTTCTCGCGCGTGTTGCGCCCGGCGAACACCAGCAAGCGGGCATCGCGCGGGATCCCGAGCGCGTCACGCAGTCCCGGCTGGACCGCGGAGGGACGGAAGATCGAGGTATCCACGCCCAGGCGCTGCACGCTGACATGGCGCACGCCCAGGTCGGCCAACTGGCTGGCCATGACGTCGCTCGGGGCGAACATCCAGTCGAATCGGCGATACAGCCGGCCCAGATAGCGCCCCGACAGCGGCCGGACCCAGTCGCCGCAACGCAGCGCGAGCAAGCGCGAGAGGTCCGAATGGAAGAAGCCGACCGCCGGCACGCCCAGTCGTTTCGCCGCGGCCTGGGCGGCGTGGGCGGTGACGTAGGGATCGCCCGCCTCGATCGCATCGGGCGCCAGCTCGATCAACGCCTCCCGCCAGGGACCGGGGCGCAGGGGAAACCGGTAGCCATCGCCGGCGGGCAGGCGCCAGGCCGGCAACTGGCGCAGCCACTGATTGGCATCGGCCGACCACGCCGAATGCGGGCCGGGCACCAGCAGGCTGTGCTGGCAATCCGGGCAATCAGCGATGTGGTGGCGCTTGGCCTCGAGGTAACGGCGCACGCCGCCCGAGGCCGGCCCCCAGAACATGGTGACGTCGGCCAGGTGCAGCGGCGGGGAAACAGGTGTCTTTTCCATTGGCGCCACGCTACCCCGCGCGCATGACGGTTTGTTGTCAGCCGGAGCGGTCCTCGGCCCCTGGCCACTCGACCGGCAACACCCGTTCCGGGTACTGGCCGGCCAGGTGGGCGAGGTTGCGACAATCGGGGCGGTGGAGCTTGTAGCCCTGCGAGCGACTCAGGAACGCCATCACCCGTTCACCCGGTTGCGGGTTGCAGCACTTGGCCGGGATGACCTTGAGCCCGTCGATCGACTGGTTCTCGATGACGAGGCTGCGCCCGCCCGGCGGCTCGGGCAACGGCTCGCCTGCGGCCGGCTCCTCGCGCGGCGGGCG
>NZ_SWAW01000004.1:0-34732 GCF_005096345.1 Guyparkeria sp. SB14A
CCAGCAGGGCGGCGGCCGCGCTGCCCACCGCTCGCCGATCCACCGGCTGGCCGGTGGCCTCGCCGATCATGCGCTTGCGCGACATGCCCACCAGGACGGGGGCATCCAGTCGCGCGAGCTCGCCGAGCCGGCGCAGCAGCTCGAAGTTCTGCTCATGGGTCTTGGCAAAGCCGAAGCCCGGGTCCACCAGGAGCCGCTCGGCCGGCACGCCGGCCTCCCGAAGCAGGCGCAGGCGGTCGGCCAGGTAGTCGATCACATCGGTCACCACGTCGCGGTAGTCGGTCCAGGTCGCCATGTCGCCGGGCTCGCCGCGCATGTGCATCACGCACACCGAGGCGCCACTCGCCGCTGCCGCCTCGACAGCGCCCGGCCGGGTCAGCGCCCGCACGTCGTTGATCAGGCAGGCGCCCGCCTCGACCGCGCGCGTCATGACGCTCGGGGTGCTGGTGTCGACCGACAGCGGGCAATCGAACCGAGCCGCCAACGCCTCGATGACGGGGATGACGCGCGCCAGCTCCTCGTCTTGGGTCACCGGCGTGGCGCCCGGACGCGTCGATTCCCCACCAATGTCGAGTAGGTCGGCACCCGCCTCAAGCATCGCCTCGGCCGCCGCGAGCGCCCGGTCGACGCTGTTGAATCGACCGCCGTCGGAAAACGAATCCGGCGTGGCATTCAGGATGCCCATGATCAACGGGCGTCCCGTCTGCCGCCAGTCCGGGCAGGCGCGCGGGGCGTTCATCCGCCGCGCGACCCTCCAAGCGGGTCGCCGCTGGGCGTGCGGTTGCCGTCATCGGCATCCGTCCGGTCGCCATCCGACGAGTCGCCCTCCTCGCGCGTGGGCTGGTCGTCCTCGACCTCCTCGTCGGTGGTGTCGATGTGCGCGCCGGAACTCGGCGGCTCGCCCCCCGTACCGGCACCACGCTCGCCCCAGTCCTGGGGTTCGCGCACCGGCCGACGCTCCATCAGGTCGTCGATCTGGCCGGCGTCGATGGTCTCGTACTTCATCAGCGCGTCGGCCATGGCGTGCAGGATGTCCATGTTTTCCACCAGGATCTGACGGCAGCGCTGGTAGTTGCGGTCGATGACGTCCTTGATCTCGACGTCGATGACCTCCTTGGTCTCGTCGGAGAAATGACCGCCCGAGGCCTGCCGACCCATGAACGGATCGCCGTCATCCTCCGAGTAGTAGAGCGTGCCGAGCTTCTCGGACATGCCCCACTTGGTCACCATGTTGCGCGCGAGCTCCGTGGCCCGCTCGATGTCGTTCGAGGCGCCGGTGGTGACGGCCTCGTCACCGAAGATCAACTCCTCGGCGATCCGCCCGCCGAACAGGCTGGAGATGTTCGATTCGAGCTTGCGCTTGGAATAGCTGTAGCGATCGGCGTCCGGCAGGAACATGGTGATGCCGAGCGCCCGGCCGCGCGGGATGATCGAGACCTTGTAGACCGGGTCGTGCTCGGGCACCAGGCGACCGACGATCGCGTGACCTGCCTCGTGGTAGGCGGTGAGCTTCTTCTCGTCTTCGCTCATCACCATCGACTTCCTTTCGGCGCCCATGATGATCTTGTCCTTGGCCCGTTCGAGGTCGGCCATGGTGACGTCGGGCTTGTTGGCCCGCGCGGCGAACAGGGCCGCCTCGTTGACCAGGTTGGCCAGATCCGCGCCCGAGAAGCCCGGCGTGCCACGCGCGATCAGGGACGGCTCGACATCCTTGGCCGCCGGCACCTTGCGCAGGTGAACGTTAAGGATCTGCTCGCGACCGCGCACGTCCGGCAGGCCGACCACGACCTGGCGATCAAAGCGGCCCGGGCGCAGCAGCGCCTTGTCGAGCACATCGGCGCGGTTGGTGGCCGCGACCACGATCACGCCCTCGTTGCCCTCGAAGCCGTCCATCTCGACCAGCAGCTGGTTGAGGGTCTGCTCGCGCTCGTCGTGACCGCCGCCCATGCCCGAGCCGCGATGACGGCCGACCGCGTCGATCTCGTCGATGAAGATGATGCACGGCGCATGCTTCTTGGCCTGCTCGAACATGTCGCGGACACGCGAGGCGCCCACGCCCACGAACATCTCGACGAAGTCCGAACCGGAGATCGAGAAGAACGGCACCTTGGCCTCGCCGGCAACCGCCTTGGCCAGGAGCGTCTTGCCGGTGCCCGGCGGGCCGACCATCAGCACACCGCGCGGGATATTGCCACCCAGGCGCTGGAACTTGCCCGGGTCCTTGAGGAAGTCGACCAGCTCGACCACCTCCTCCTTGGCCTCGTCGGCACCGGCCACGTCGTTGAACGTGACCTTGACCTGGTCCTCGCTCATCAGCTTGGCCTTGGACTTGCCGAAGCTCATGGCGCCGCGGCCGCCACCGCCCTGCATCTGGCGCATGAAGAAGATCCAGATCGCGATCAGCAGGATGAACGGGAACCACTGGATGAAGATCGTCATCAACAGCGACGGCTTCTCCGGCGGCTTGGCGTTGATCGCCACGTTGTTGTTCAGGAGGTCACCGACCAGGGCACGGTTGTCCGTCTCCGGGCTGTAGGTCTCGAAGCGGGTGCCCGAGCCGGTGGTGCCCTTGATGGTCTGACCTTCGATGGTGACCGAGTCGACGCGCCCGCTCTTCACGTCCTGAATGAACTGCGAGTACGGCACGGCACTCGTGGTGGTCGCGCGCTGATCGAAGCTGTTGAACACCGTCATCAGCACGATCGCGATTACCACCCAGATCAGGATGTTCTTGGTCAAGTCGTTCAACGCAACACCTCTGCGTACAGCCGCAAACAGGCGGACATCCCCGATGCCCGCCTGCCCTGGCGAATCAATGAATCGAATATTGTTCGGACAACCTTATCTCACGCGCTTGCCGGTTGCCACCAGATACACCTCTCGCGAGCGTGGCCGGGAGGCCTTGGGCTTGCGCACCACCACGCGATCGAAGCGCTGACGCGTTTCCTTGACGTACTCGTCGAAGCCCTCGCCCTGGAACAGCTTGGTCACGAAGGCGCCCTTGGGCTTGAGCATGCGATCGCAGAAATCGAGTGCGAGTTCCGCGAGATACATGGAGCGGGGAATGTCGACCGAATCCACCCCACTCATGTTGGGGGCCATGTCGGAAAGCACAAGGTCGACCTCGCGCTCGCCCAGGGCCGCCTCCAGTTCGTGCAGCACGGCGTCCTCGGTGAAGTCGCCCTGCAGCACGGTCGTGTCGGCGAACTGATCCATCGGCAACAGGTCGAGGGCGAAGACGTGTCCCTTGCTGCCGACGATCTGGGCGGCGTACTGGGTCCAGCCGCCCGGCGCGGCGCCCAGGTCGACTACCGTCATGCCCGGCTTGAGAAACCGATCGCGTTCGTTGAGCTCGATCAGCTTGTAGACGGCACGCGAGCGCCAGCCTTCACGCTGCGCCTTTTGCACGAACTCGTCACGAAAATGCTCGGCGAGCCATCGTTTGCTGCTGACCGACCGCGCCATGGGGCCTCCGGGTGGGATGTTGCGGGAGGCGGATTATCCCCCATCCCCCCTTGCCACCCAAACCGGGCGCGGCGAATCACGAAGGACCGCCGACGGTGAGCGGCACCGGAAGCCGATCTCGGCGCCCGGGCCTCAGCGGCGGGGTTTCAGTGATGATGGTGGCCATGATCGTGAGAGTGCCCTGCCGGCTGCGCGGCACGCGGGCGCACGACCGCCTCGACCGTCTGGGTGCTGCCGTCCTCGAACTCGAGCTCGATCGCGATGCGATCGCCCTCGGCCGGCGCGCGCTCCGCGCCGATCAGCATGATGTGCAGGCCACCCGGTGCCAACGTGACGGCCTCGCCGGCCGGCACGGTAATCCGATCCTGGCGCACCATGCGGTGCATGCCGTCCTCGTTGAACGACCGATGCAGCTCGACCGTTTCGAACCCGGGCGCATCGGCCCCGACCACGTGCACCGGCTGGTCGTCGCCGTTTCGCCATTCCATGAACGCGGCCGTGGCGTAGGCGCCCGGCGGGGACAGCACCACCCAGGGGTCGCGCACGTCGAGCTCGGCGGCCACGGCCGGCAGGGTTACCACGGAGGCTAGCGTGGCTAGGATCAGGGCGGACAGGCGTTTCATTCGGGATCTACCTCGGAGAGAAAGGACTGGAGCGTCGTGACGATCCGGTCAGGCTGATGTGGCCCCGGCAACAGGGCGAGCATCCGTCCTTGCGGATCGATCAGGCGAAAGCCGGTGTCGTGATCGACACTGTAGCGCCGTTCACCCGGCGCGTGCTTACCGATACGGTAACCGGCCTTTACCGCGCCGGTGACCGCGTCGATCGCCTCGCGCGATCCGGTCACCGGCACGAATGCCTGGTGGAAGAAGGCGGTGTACTGGGCCAGGTGATCCGGCGTGTCGCGCTCGGGGTCGACCGACAGGAACACCACCTGCCAATCGCGTTCGGGCAGCCGTGACTGCAATGCCGGGAGGATCACCGCCAGTTGCCCGAGCTCGGTCGGGCAGACGTCGGGGCAATAGCTGTAACCCACGTAGAGCAGCGTCCAGCGCCCGTCAAACAACGTCGGGGTCTGGACCGGACCGTCCACGCCATCGAGCGTCACCTCGGGCACCGGCATGGGTGCCTCGGGGGTGCGTAACACCAGCGGCTCGGGGCTCTCGTAGCCGGCAAGCGGGTTGGCCTCGGCGTTCTCGGCATCCGACTGGCAGCCGGCGAGCAACGAGACGATAACGACGGGCAGGAGCAGAACGCGCAGCAACATGGTGTCGGTCATTGGTCCGAGAGAGTCCAGAACGGTAAACTGCCGAGTCATCCACGGCGTTGCAATGTGTGATTTCACACAGCCGCCTCCCTGATTCCCGGAGAGTCCCGACGACATGAATCTCACCGCCCGCCAGCGACAGTATCTTCGCGCCGAAGCCCACCACCTGAAGCCCGTGGTGCTCCTCGGCCAGCACGGCCTGACCGAGGCGGTGCTCGCCGAGATCGAGCAGGCCCTCGAGATCCACGAACTGATCAAGGTGCGCGTGCCGGGCGTCGAGCGCGACGAAAAGCGCCAGATCATCGACGCGATCACCGACGAAACCAAGGCCACCCTCGTGCAGACGGTCGGCCACATTGCGGTGCTGTTCCGCCCGCGAGCCAGCTACTCGGACTTCAACCTGCCCAAGCCGGGGAAACCCAAGCAGCAATGATCCCGCTGCTCGGGCCGGAGCCTGCCGCCTTTCCACCGGTTGCCAGCGCGCTGACCGAGCCCAATGGCCTGTTGGCCGCCGGCGGTGATCTGTCGGTCGAGCGCCTGACGGAAGCGTATCGGCGCGGCATCTTCCCCTGGTACTCCGAGGGCGACCCGATCCTGTGGTGGAGCCCGGACCCGCGCACCCTGTTCACGCCCGAGCGTTTCCACGTCTCGCGCAGCCTGGCCAAGTGGCGCCGGCAGGAACGCTATAGAGTCACGGTCGACACGGCCTTCGCCGAGGTGGTCGACGGCTGCGCCGGGCCGCGCCGCGGCGATCCGGGCACCTGGATCGTGCCGGCCATGCGCCAGGCATTCCTCGACCTGCACGCCGCCGGCATCGCCCACTCGGTGGAAGTCTGGGCCGGCGACACCCTGGTGGGCGGACTGTTCGGCAGCCGGCTCGGCCGGGCGGCCTTCGGCGAGTCGATGTTCAGCCGCGCGCCCAATGCCTCGAAGTTCGCGCTGGCCGCCATCCTGGTCGACGGGGTCTGGGGAGAGATCGACTTCCTCGACGCCCAGTTCACCACCGAGCACCTGCTCGGCCTGGGTGCCGAGGAATACCCGCGTTCGGTGTTCACGCGCTGGCTCGACGAGGCGGCTCGCCGCAACGAGCCGGGCGGGTGAGCCTCACGCCTGCCGAGCGACTCGCCCCGCCCGCGCCCGAGGCGGTTGTGATAAAACAGGGGGCATTCGCTTAGCCGGTTAACCAGTCATACCGGCGACACGCCGCCCGCCCACGTCAAGGAACGAGACATTCCATGCCTGCCGACACCACGGCCACCCTGCTCTCCCTGCTGCTGATCTCGGTCGTCGCCGTGGTGGCGTTGCGCCGCCTGAACCTCCCGGCGATCCTCGGCTACCTCGCCGTGGGCGTGGTGGCCGGCCCGCATGCGCTCGGGCTGGTCAAGGACATCCACGACATCCATCTCATCGCCGAGTTCGGCGTGGTGTTCCTGCTGTTCATGCTGGGGCTGGAGTTCTCGCTCACGCGCCTGATCGCGATGCGCCGGGCGGTGGTCGGCATGGGGGGCGCGCAGGTACTCCTCACCGCCGTGATCACCGGCGGCGCGGCCCTGATGATGGGCTTCTCGCCGGCCGCCGCCTTCACCCTGGCCGGGGTGATGACCGTCTCGTCGACCGCCATCGTCATCCGCCAGCTCGGCGAGCAGCTCGAGGTCAATTCCCGCCACGGCAACAACGCCGTCGGCATCCTGCTGTTCCAGGACCTGGCGGTCATCCCCTTCCTGATCGTCATCCCGGTGCTCGGCGTGTCGGGCGCGGCGGGCGATGCGGGCAACCTCACCCTGGAGATCACCCTGACGCTTGGCGCCGGCGTGCTCGCCGCGATCGGCCTGTTCTTCGGCGGGCGCTGGGTGCTGCGCCCGCTGTTCCGCGAGATCGCCAAGTCCCGCTCGGCCGAGCTGTTTACGCTGGCCGTCCTGCTGACCGTGCTGGGTGCCGGCTGGCTGACCAACGCCGCCGGCCTGTCCTGGGAGCTGGGCGCGTTCCTCGCCGGCATCGCGCTGTCCGAGACCCAGTACAAGCACCAGATCGAGGCCGACATCCGGCCCTTCCGCGACGTGCTGCTGGGGCTGTTCTTCATCACGATCGGCATGATGCTCGACGTCGGCGGCCTGCCGGAGATCGGTCACTGGGTGCTGATGTTCCTCGCCCTGCTGATCGCCGCCAAGACGGCCATCATCTTCCTGATCGGCCGCGCGATGGGCGAGGCGCCGGGCGTGGCCCTGCGCTCGGGCCTGGTCCTGGCCCAGGGGGGCGAATTCGGCTTTGCCATGCTCTCGATCGCCAGCCCCGACCTGATGACCGACATGCAGCACCAGATCGTGCTGGGCACCGTGATCTTCTCGATGGTGCTCACCCCGATCCTGGTCAAGTACAACGGCACGATCGCCAAGCGTCTGGTGCCGGGCTACGCCAAGAGCCGACGCCAGCACAACGTGGAGGTGCGTGCCGATGCCAGCGACGTCTCGCGGCACGTGCTGATCTGCGGCTTCGGTCGCGTCGGGCAGAACGTCGCCCGCCTGCTGAAGAGCGAAGGGATCGACTACACGGCGATCGAGGTCGACCCCGACATTGTCCAGCAAGCCAACGAGGCCGGCCTGCGCGTCTACTTCGGCAACTCCACGCACCTCGACATCCTGCAGTCGGCCGGGCTGGATCGGGCGCGCGCCGTGGTGATCAGCCACCTCGACGACGCCTCGACCATCAAGACCATCGAGGTGATCCGCGGCCACAACCGCGACATCCCGGTGATCGTGCGCACCCGCACCGACGAGCACCTCGATCGCATCCACGAGGCGGGCGCCACCGAGGTGGTCGCCTCGGTCTACGAGATGAGCCTCGCGCTGGGCGGGCACGTGTTGCGCACGCTCGAGGTGCCGCTGGCCAAGATCCTGCGCCAGATCCAGGAAATCCGCCAGGCCGACTACGCCCCGCTGCGTCACACCTTCCACGGCGACCGCGCCCGTGACGAGGACGACTTCGCCCTGCTCGCTCCCCGCACCCTCAAGAACGTGGCACTGGTGCCGGGGGCCGCGGGCATCGGCAAGCAGCTGGGCGTCATCCTGACCGATCACGACGGCGTGGTGGTCGATTCGATCAACCGCCATGGCATCCGCGGCGAGAGCCCGAGCGACGACGTCGAACTCCAGGAAGGCGACGTGCTGACGCTCTACGGCTCGCCCGAGGCACTCGACACCGCCGAGCAATTATTGCTGACCGGCCGACCGGACTGACCGCCGGCAAACCCTCGGCAAGACGGGCGAGATTGGAAATCCGGCGGCATTTCACTAGGATAGGCCTATCAACGACAACGACCTGATCCCGAGGTCAGGGGAGGCAAGCGACATGATCGCCAATGTGGACAGCGGCTACAGCAACGTGGCGGCCGCGGACGGCATGCTCTCGGCACCGTCCAATCAGCAGACGGCCAACCCGAGCGCCCAGACGCGCAACACGCCGGTCGAAAACCCCGTGGAGAACCGGGTAAACGGCGGCGAACCGACCGCTGCCGCCCAGAACCGGGCCGGTGACGAGCAACAGGACGGCGGCCCGGGCAGCATGATCGACGTGCGCGCCTGATCCGATCGGGATTGACACGAGGCAGCAACCACCGCTGCCGGGGAATGCGGGCTACGGCCCGCATTTTTTTGTCTGCGCCGCCCCGGCGATCGGCAGCGTCGCCATCAACCCCGCCGCCCGTGCAGCCACGCGGCAAATAGGCGACAATCGCGCCTTCGCATCCGACCGCCTTGATACACGCCGGCCCTCGCGGGGCCTGCCTCGACCACGACCCGCAACCGACTCCATGAGCGACGCCAAGCAGTCCATCGCCCAGCCCGCCGATCACCGCGACCCGATCTACCTGCGCGTGCACACCGAACTCGGCCGCGCGCTGGCCACGCGCCTGGCGGCCGTTGCCGCGGACCGGCCGCTCCTCGCCGTGTTGCCCGACAGTCGAGCGGTCAACGACACCCGCGCCGCCCTGGCGTTCCTGGGCGTCGAGGCCAGCATCTTCCCCGACTGGGAAGTCCTGCCTTACGACCGCTTCTCGCCGCACCAGGACCTGATCTCCGACCGGCTTTCAAGGCTGTGGCGACTGCCCGGCGAATCGCGTGGCCTGACCCTGATCGCCGCGCCCACCCTGCTCCAGCGCCTGCCGCCACCGGCTTTCGTCACTGGTCAGGGCATGGTGCTGGAGGTCGGGCAGCGCCTGGACCGCGAGGCCTACCGTCATCAACTCGAGGAGGCCGGCTACAGCCTGGTCTCGACCGTCGAGCAGCACGGCGAATACGCCCTGCGCGGCGGACTGATCGACGTCTTCCCGATGGGCGCCAACGAGCCGGTGCGCATCGACCTGTTCGACGACGAGATCGAGACCCTGCGCCATTTCGATCCCGAATCGCAGCGCTCCACCGAGACGGTCGAGGCCATCACCCTGCTGCCGGCCCGCGAATATCCCTTGACCGACAAGGGCATCGCCACCTTCCGTCAGAACTGGCGCAACACCTTTCCCGGTGACCCCACCAGCGCCCCCATCTACAAGCAGGTGTCGGAAGGACTGGTACCGGCCGGCATCGAGAGCTACCTGCCGCTGTTCTTCGAGTCGACCGCCACCCTGTTCGATTTCCTGCCGGACTCGGCCCGGCTGCTGCTGTTCGATGGCGTCGAGTCGTCCCTCGAGGCCTTCGTCCACGAGACCGGCGAGCGCTTTGCCCAACGCGCCGGCGACATCGATCACCCCATCCTCACCCCCGAGGCGCTCTACCAGACACCGGAGGAATTCGGCGAGCAGCTCAAGGCCCTGCCGCGCTGGCAACTGGTGGCGGGCAACGACGAGCGTTTCCCGCAGGCCGGCGACATCGGCGACCGGCCGCTGCCCGACCTGACGGCCGGCAGCGCCGCCCAACCGGCGGTGATCGAACGACTGGCCGAATTCGTGCGCGAATTCGACGGCCACACCCTGCTGGTCGCCGAGAGCAGCGGTCGGCGACAGGCCCTGATCGAGCAGACCGCCGCCGTCGGGCTCGAGCCGCTGGCCATCAAGGGCTGGGACCAGGCCGACAAGGCGCCGGTCAGTATCGCGGTGGCCGAACTCGAGCACGGCGCCATCCTGCCCGCCACCGGCCGACCGGTGGCGGTGATCAGCGAGACCAACCTGTTCGCCGAGCGCGTCGCCCAACGACGGGCCAAGTCTCGCCGCGGTCGGGACGCCGACGCGATCATCCAGAATCTCGACGATCTCGCCATCGGCGCACCGGTGGTCCACGAGGATCACGGTGTCGGCCGCTTCCAGGGGCTGGTCACCCTGGAGATGAACGACCAGCGGCAGGAATACCTGCTGCTGACCTACGCTGACGACGACAAGCTCTACGTGCCGGTCTCCAGCCTCGAGCGCATCTCGCGCTACACCGGCGGCGCCGAGGAAACCGCTCCCTTGCACCGGCTCGGCTCCGGGCAATGGGAGAAGGCGAAAAAGCGCGCCGCCCAGCAGGTACACGACGTGGCCGCCGAGTTGCTGGATGTTCACGCCCGCCGGGCCGCGCGCAAGGGCACCTCGCTCAAGGCCGACGAGGCCGACTACCGCCAGTTCGCCGAGGAGTTCGCCTTCGAGCCCACCGACGATCAACGCCTGGCGATCGAGCAGGTACTCACCGACATGGCGGCCGGCCAGCCGATGGACCGGGTCGTCTGCGGCGACGTGGGCTTCGGCAAGACCGAGGTGGCCATGCGCGCGGCCTTCGTCGCCGTGCAGAACGGCGCGCAGGTCGCCGTGCTGGTGCCGACCACCCTGCTCGCCGAGCAGCACATGCGAAACTTCCGTGACCGCTTCGCCAACTGGCCGGTGACCATCGAGAGCCTCTCGCGCCTGTCGGGCGGGAAGAAGACCGGCGAGCTGCGCGAGCGCATCAAGGCCGGCCAGGTCGACATCGTCATCGGCACGCACAAGCTGCTGCGCGACTCGCCCGAGTTCGCCAACCTCGGGCTGGTGATCATCGACGAGGAGCAGCGCTTCGGCGTGCGCGACAAGGAACGCCTCAAGGCCCTGCGCGCCGAGGTGGATCTCCTGACCCTGACCGCCACGCCCATCCCGCGCACGCTCAACATGGCGCTCTCGGGCATCCGGGACCTGTCGATCATCGCCACCCCGCCGCGCGAGCGCCTGGCGGTCAAGACCGTGATCCTGCGCTGGGACGAGGTGCAGATCCGCGAGGCGATCCAGCGGGAACTCAAGCGCGGCGGCCAGGTGTACTTCCTGCACAACGAGGTCAAGAGCATCGACCGCATGGCGCGCCTGGTCGAGGAGATCGTGCCGGAGGCACGCATCGGCGTGGCCCACGGGCAGATGGGCGAGCGCGGGCTCGAGCAGGTGATGTCGGACTTCTACCACCAGCGTTTCAACGTGCTGGTCTCGACCACGATCATCGAGTCGGGGATCGACATCCCCACCGCCAACACCATCCTGATCCACCGCGCCGACAAGTTCGGCCTGGCGCAGCTCCACCAGCTGCGCGGCCGGGTGGGTCGCTCGCACCACCGCGCCTACGCCTACCTGATCACCCCGGAGCCGGGTCAGCTCACCCCGGATGCGCAAAAGCGCCTCGAGGCGATCGCCGCGCTCGAGGACCTGGGCGTGGGCTTCACGCTCTCCACCCACGATCTCGAGATCCGCGGCGCCGGCGAGTTGCTGGGCTCGGGTCAGTCCGGGCAGATGCACGAGGTCGGCTACCGCTACTACATGCAACTGCTCGACCGGGCGGTCGCCGCCATCCGCGAGGGACGCGAGCCGGCGCTCGATGCCCCCCTGCCCCCCTCGAGCACCGAGGTCGACCTGGGCGAACCGGCCCTGATCCCCGAGGACTACGTCAGTGACGTGCACACCCGCCTGACCCTCTACAAGCGCCTGTCCACCGCCGAGAGCGACGAGGCCCTCGACGAACTCAAGGTGGAACTGATCGACCGCTTCGGCCTGCTGCCCGAACCGGTCGTCGCCCTGGTCGAGACCCACCGTCTGCGCATCCGCGCCCGGCGGATCGGCATCACCAAGATCGAGCTGACCGCCCGTGGCGGCCGGCTGATCTTCGGCGAGAATGCCCGCATCGACCCGGCCAAGCTGGTCGCCGCCGTGCAGGCCGCCCCGGACACCTATCGCCTGTCGGCCGACACGCTGCGCTTTACCCGCGACATGCCGACGCTCGACGACCGCCTGAAGACCATCGAGGTCATCCTGGCCGACATCGCCCTGCCCGAGCGCGAGAAAACCAAGGCATGACGACCAAAACGCCCCCCAAGCGCCCGGCGCGCACCGCGCCCCTGTGGCGACGTGCCGCCGCCCTGTTCTACGACACGCTGTTCGTGATCGCCGTGGTGATCCTGGCGACGTTCATCGCCCTGGTCTTTACCGGCGGCGAGCCCGTCCCCCCGGAGGCCCGATCCAGTGGCTGTTCCGCCTCTACCTGCTCGCCTGGATCGCCGCCTACTTCGTGTTCTTCTGGTGTCGCTTCGGTCAGACGCCGGGCATGAAGGTCTGGCGCCTGCTGCTGATCCGCGAACGTGCCGGCCCGTGCATCGGTCCGATGCTCGCCCGCTTCGGCTTCGGCCTGCTGAGCCTCGCCACGCTGGGCCTGCTGTTCTTCATCACGCTACGCGACCCGCAACGCCGCAGCTGGATCGACGACCGTCAGGCCATGCGCGTGGTGCAACTACTGCCGAACACCTGAACCGGCCGAAAGCCTGAAAAGGAAAAGGCCCCGCGGACACATGTCCGTGGGGCCTTTGTTCTTGCCTCGCGAGTTTTCATCCCCCGGCCCTGGCGGCCGGGGCCGTCATTCAGTCTGCCTGGTGGCGCAGGAACGACGGGATGTCGATGGTGTCGAGGTTGATCGCGGTGTTGCCGCGATGCGCGGTGCCGGCGTAGGCCTGCTGGGCCTCGGCGCGCGGCTGCTCGCTCGACTCGGTCGCCTCCTCGCGGCGGGCGTTGTCGATCACCACGCGCGGCTTGCTCGACTCGGCGTTGACGTTCTTGATCCGCGACAAGCCGGTGGCCACCAGGGTGACGCGCAGCTGGCCGTCGAGCTCGTCGTCGACTGCCGTGCCCACCTTGACCACCGCCTCGTCGCCGGCCAGCCCCTGGACCATCTCGCCGATCTCCATGAACTCGCCGATCGAGAGATCGCCGTTGGAGGTGACGTTGACCAGGATGCCCTCGGCGCCGGTGAGGTTGATGTCGTCGAGCAGCGGGCTGTGGATGGCCGCCTCGGCCGCCTCGGCAGCGCGGTTGTCACCGGTGCCGATGCCGGTGCCCATCATCGCGGTGCCCTTCTCGGTCATGATCGCGCGCACGTCGGCGAAGTCGAGGTTGATCTCGCCCGGACGGGTGATCAGCTCGGAGATGCCGGCCACGGCGGTGAACAGCACCTCGTTGGCGGCGGCGAAGGCGTCACGCAGGGCGGCCTGCTTGCCCATCACCGCGGTGAGCTGGTCGTTCGGGATGACGATCAGCGAGTCGACGTTGTCCTCCAGCTCCTGGATGCCCTCCATGGCCACGGCCGTGCGCTTCTTGCCCTCGAAGGAGAACGGCCGGGTGACCACCGCCACGGTGAGGATGTTCATGTCACGGGCGATCTGGGCGATCACCGGTGCCGCGCCGGTGCCGGTCCCCCCGCCCATGCCGGTGGTGATGAACAGCATGTTGGCATCACTGATTGCCTCCTGGATCTGCTCGCGATCCTCGAGCGCGGCCTGGCGGCCCAGCTCCGGGTCGGCACCGGCGCCGAGACCCTTGGTGATGTTCGCGCCGATCTGCAGTTGCGACGGCGCGTTGCTCTTCACCAGCGCCTGGGCATCGGTGTTGGCACTGATGTACTCGATGCCTTCGATGTGCTGCATGACCATGTGAGCCACGGCGTTGCCGCCGCCCCCACCAACGCCGATGACCTTGATCTTGGCGCTTTCGGTCTGCATTTCAGCCATTGTCCAGTTGCTCATGGTGTCGTCTCCTTCTCTCGCGTGGCGTTCGTATGAATCGTGTGAATCAGAAGTGGTCACGGAACCAGCCCTTCAGGCGTTCCAGAACATTTCCATGGGCCGTTGTCGGTCCATGGGCCGTTTGTTCGCGGGCCTGTTCCAGCCCGTGCAGCATCAAGCCAATCCCGGCTGCGTTTGCCGGGTCCCCCAAGGCATCGAGATTGCCGACCACCCCCTGGGGCGTGCCCAGGCGGGCCGGCATCTGCAGAAAGTCTTCGGCCAACTCGACGAAGCCCGGCATCTGCGCCGTGCCGCCGGTCAGCACCACGCCGGCGTTCACCAGGTTCTGGTAGCCCGACTGGCGGATCTCCTCCTGCACGTAGGAGAGGAGCTCCTCGACCCGCGGGCGGACGATGCGCATCATCGTCTCCTGCGGGATGCGCCGCGGCGGGCGGCCCGAGACGCCCGGCACCTCGATGGCGCGCGAGGCATCGCGGTCGTCCAGCGTCCCTAAGTTGGCGTGGTTGATCTTGATCTTCTCGGCCTCCGCCGGCGGCGTGGTCAGGCCATAGGAGAGGTCGTTGGTGATCTGCTCGCCGGCGATCGGCAGGACCGCGGCGTAGCGCAGCGCCCCGCCGGTGTAGATCGCGACGTCGGTGGTGCCGCCGCCGATATCGATCAGCACCACCCCGAGCTCGCGCTCGTCGTCGTTGAGCACCGCGCGGGCCGCGGCGATCGGCTCGAGGATGGTGCCCTCGACGTGCACGTCACAGCGCTCGACGCACTTGATCACGTTCTGCACGTTGTTCGCCGCCGAGGTGACGATGTGGACGTTTGCCTCGAGGCGATGCCCGCTCATGCCCTGCGGCTTGCGGATGCCGTCCTGGCCGTCGATGCGGAACTCCTGCGGCTCGCAGTGCAGGATCTGCTGGCCGTCGGGGATCTTGACCGCGCGCGCCGACTGGATGACCTGGCTGACGTCGGCGTCGGTGATCTCGCGCCCCCCGGTGCCGGTCATGCCTTGCGAGTCCATGCTGCGCACGTGATCGCCGGCCACGCCCACCCAGGCCGAGCCGATCTCGCAGTCCGACAGAGCGCTCGCCCCGTCGATCGCCCGGCGGATGGCCATCGAGGTGGATTCGATATCGACCACCGAGCCACGCCGCAGGCCCTTGTTGGTCGGATGCGAGCCGTAGCCGATCAGGCTCAGTCGCCCGTCGCCGTCGCATTCGCCAACGAGGGCCGCCACCTTGCTGGTGCCGATGTCGAGTCCGACCACGAACTCCCGCTCTCCTTTTCTCAACGCGCTCATGCTGTGTTTCTGCCCTTGATTGCCATGGTTTCCGAACTGTCCTGGCTCCGGAACATCCCTGCTGTCAGTCTTCTTGGTTTGTTGTCTTGTCGTTCGTGTCGCTGTCCGCCTCGCGCCAGGCCACGGCAAAGCCGTTGCTGTAGCGCAGATCGATGCGTTCGACCCGGTCCATCTTTCCGGCCAGCGTGTCCGGGTAGACGTCCAGCAGCCGCTGCAGGCGCGCCTCCAGTGACTCCTGCCCGGTGTGAATCACCGCCCCGGAGGCGAGCGCGAGACTCAGCGAGCCGCGCGGGCTCATGGTCACGCCGGAAAGCTCCAGTCCGACCGTGGCCAGTACCGGCTTCAAGCTGGTGTAGCGCTCCCAGACCGTCCATTGACTGCCGGTCGGCCCGGCCAGCCGGGGGAGGCTCAGATCGACCGGTCGTCGCTCCGGGGCGAACACCGCGCCCGAGGCGCTCAGCAACCGGTCGCCGTTCCAGGCGGCGATCGGCTGATGCGTCTCGAGGCTCACCAGCAGGCGATCCGGCCACTGGCGCGTGATGCGCACCTCGGTAAGCCAGCCATCGGCCAGCAGGCGCTCGCGCATCGCGGCGATGTCGACCGACCAGATGCCCTGCCCGAGCGCGGGCCAGAGTTCCTGCTGCACCCGCTCGGCGGTGACGAAGCGGTTCTCCCCCTCGACCACCAGGCCCGCGACCGGCGATTGCAACTTGAGCCAGACCCGCTGCGAGACCAGTGCCACCGCAGCGACAAAGGCTAGCCACAGGCCGATTCGCCACGCCCAGCGCAGCGCCACCCGCAGCCCGGACACGAACGCCGTCCAGCGCTCGTGCCAGCTCGGCCCACGTGGCCGGACCCGGGAGGCTCGTCGCGTTGCCATCAATGCGCTCCATCAGCCGACTCACCTCCCGTGAACGCCCCGACCAGGTGGGCCCGGTTATCAAGGGTCTGCTCGAGAATGGCGAGGCACAGCTCGGGAAAGTCCATGCCCACCGCGCGGGCGGCCATGGGCACCAGCGAATGGCTGGTCATCCCGGGCACCGTGTTCACCTCGATCAGCCAGTGACGCCCCTCGGCGTCACGCATGAAATCCACTCGGCCCCAGCCGCGCGCACCGATCAGGGCGAATGCCCGACGCGCCGCCGCGGCCAGCCGGGCCTCTTCCGCCTCGGCGAGACCGCAGGGGATCCGGTAGCCGGTGTCCTCGGCCTCGTACTTGGCCTGGTAGTCGTAGAAGGCGTGCTCGGCACTCGCCTCGATCCGGATCGCCGGCAGGCTCCGCTCGCCGAGGATCGCCACGGTGTATTCGCCGCCGTTGACGAACTGCTCGACCATCACCTCCCCAAAGGCGGCCGCCTCGCGGAATGCAGTCTCGATGCCGTCCGCGTCGTCGACCTTGCTCACGCCCACGCTCGAGCCATCGGCGGTGGGCTTGACGATCACCGGCCAGCCCAGTCGTCCGGCCGCCTCGCGCGCCGCGGCCAGATCGCCGACCACCGCGAAGGCGGGGGTATCGAGCCCCGCGCCCTGCCAGATGCGCTTGCACATCACCTTGTCCATGCCGATCGCCGAGGCGGCCATACCGCTGCCCGTGTAGGGCACCTCGGCCAGCTCGAGCAATGCCTGGACCTGGCCGTCCTCGCCGCCGCGGCCATGCAGGGCGATGAAGACCCGGTCGATGCGCTCGTCGATCAGTCGCTGGCCGAGCCCGCGGGCACCGGCCTGGTCGAGGTCGATGGCGATCGCGTCCACGCCGCGCGAGACCAGCGCCTCGTGGACCGCCCGGCCGCTAGCGAGGGAGACCTCGCGCTCGGCCGACCAGCCGCCCATCAGCACCATCACGCGGCCCAGGTTGTCTGTGCGATCGCTCATGACCGATCCCCCCAGCGTTCCAGCAGCAGCCCCGGCAGACTGCCGACGTTCCCCGCACCGAGGGTCAGCACGATGCCGTCTTCCCGGACCATGTCGTCGATCACCTCGGCCACCTGCGCCGGCTCGGCAACGAACACCGGATCGACCTGGCCGCGGGCACGGATCGCGCGGGCGAGACTGCGCCCGTCGGCCCCGGCGATCGGCTGCTGCCCGGCCGCGTAGACCTCCATCAGGATCAGCTGGTCGACCTGCGAGAGCACCTCGACGAAGTCCTCGAACAGGTCGCGGGTGCGGGTGTAGCGATGCGGCTGGAAGATCAGGAGCAGCGGCTCGTCCGGCCAGGCATCGCGCACCGCCGCCAGGGTCGCGGCGACCTCGCGCGGGTGGTGGCCGTAGTCGTCCAGCAGCATGCGCCGACCGTTGGGGAAGGCGAGCGTGCCGCGACGCTCGAGCCGGCGCCCCACGCCCTTGAAGTTCGCCAGCGCCCGGACGATCGCCTCGCCCTCGACGCCGAGATCGTGCGCCACGGTGATCGCCGCCAGGGCGTTGAGGATGTTGTGCCGCCCCGGCATCGCCAGGCGGCAGTGCCAGGACTCGCCGCCCGGCAGACTGACGTTGAAGCTCGACTCGAAGCCATCGCTGTGGATATCGGTGGCGCGCACGTCGGCCGGCGCATCGATGCCGTAGGTCAGCACCTGGCGACCGACCCGCTCGACGATGCTCATGGCGTGATCGTCGTCGGCGCAGAGCACCGCCAGTCCGTAGAACGGCAGGTTGTGCAGGAACTCGACGAAGTGATCGAGCAACCGCGAGAAGTCGTTGTCGTAGGTCTCGAGGTGGTCGGCGTCGATATTGGTGACCACCGCCACGTGCGGCTGCAAGTGCAGGAAGGAGGCATCCGACTCGTCGGCCTCGGCGATCAGGTACTCGCCCCGACCCAGGCGCGCGTTCGAGGCACTTGAGAGCAGCTTGCCGCCGATGACGTAGGTCGGGTCGAGGCCCGCCTCGGCCATGATCGCGGCCAGCAGCGAGGTGGTGGTGGTCTTGCCGTGGGTGCCGGCGACCGCCAGCCCGATGCGAAACCGCATGATCTCGGCGAGCATCTCGGCGCGACGCACCACCGGCATGCGCCGCTCGTTGGCCGCCACCAGCTCGGGGTTGTCCGCACTGATCGCGGTGGAGACCACCAGCACGTCGGCCCCGGCGAGGTTCTCGGCGGCGTGACCGATGAACACCTCGATGCCCAGCTCGCGCAGGTGGCGCACCGCCGGCGATTCGTTCATGTCCGAACCGGAAACCACGAAGCCCAGCGTGTGCAGCACCTCGGCGATACCGCTCATGCCCGCCCCGCCGATACCGACGAAGTGCAGGTGGCGCACCTTGCGCATGCGCACCTGGGCGACCGGGGCAAAATCGGCTGTCACTGCGTCCATTACCGGCCCTCCCCGGATTGGTTGTCTGGAGTCTTGCCCGCGACCACGTCCTCGCAGATCGCCGCGATCCGCGCGGTGCTGTCGGGTACGGCCACCTCGCGGGCACGTGTCGCCATGTCGAGCAAGGCGGCACGATCGGCCAACAGCGGGCCGAGCAGGCGAGCCAGGGTGTCGACGTCGGCCTCGCGCTGGTTGAGGAGCCGGGCTGCACCCTGATCCACCAGCCAGGCGGCGTTGAATCGTTGGTGATCGTCGACGGCGTGCGGGAACGGGATGAAAAGCGCACCGATACCCGCCGCCGCGATCTCGGCGACGGTCATGGCCCCGGCCCGGGCGATGACGAAGTCCGCCCAGCCGAAGGCCTCGGCCATGTCGTCGATGTAACCGGCCACCTCGTGGCGGCTGCCGACGCCCCAGTCGGCCATCTCGTAATGGCGACGCGCCGTCTCCAGGTGGCGGGGGCCGGCCTGGTGACGAACGACCAGATCGGCTTGCTGGCTGATCCGTGCCAGGGCCTGGGGCACCGACTCGTTGAGCGCCTGGGCGCCCAGGCTGCCGCCGAGTACCAGCACGCGCACCGGGCCGTCGTGATCCTTGAAGCGGCTGCCCGGCGCCGCTAGGGCCGCGATCTCGGCACGCACCGGGTTGCCCACTATCTGGCCTGACGGCAGTGCCTTGCCGAAGGCTCTCGGGTAGGCGGCCAGCGTCACGCGGGCCAGCCGGGACAGCACCCGGTTGGTCAGCCCGGCAACCGCGTTCTGTTCGTGGATCACCAGCGGACGGCGCAGCAACCAGGCCGCAAGCCCGCCCGGGCCGGCGGCAAAGCCGCCCATGCCGATCACCAGCGCGGGCCGGTGGCGACGCAGGAGTCGGCCGGCCTGCCAGACGGCATGCAGCAGCCGGAACGGCGCGGCCAGCCGGGTGGACAGGCCCTTGCCACGCAGGCCACCGATGGCGAGGTAGTCGATCGGGTAGCCGGCCTCCGGGACCAGACGGGACTCGATGCCGCGCTCGGTGCCCATCCAGCGGATGGTGTAGCCGCGCTCGGCCAGCATGCCGGCCACTGCCAGTGCCGGTAACACGTGCCCGCCGGTGCCACCGGCCATGACGTAGATCACCGCGCGGCTCATCGGGTCACCTCCCGCACGTCCTCGATGCCGGCCTCGGCCATCGCCCGGCTGGCCTCGTGATGCACGCGCAGGATCAATCCCATGGCGAGCAGCGTCGCGACCATCGCCGACCCGCCGTAGCTGATCAGCGGCAAGGTCAGTCCCTTGGTGGGCAGGAGCCCCATGTTCACGCCCATGTTGATCAGGGTCTGCATGCCCACCCAGGTGCTGATGCCCCAGGCCAGCGCCGCACCGGTGTAGTGCTTCACCGCCCAGGCCATCCGCGCGATCACGAACCCGCGCCAGACCAGCACCCCGTAGAGCCCCAACAAGGCGATGACGCCGAACAGGCCGAACTCCTCGGCGTAGACGGCGAAGATGAAATCGGTATGCGCCTCGGGCAGGTAGGCGAGCTTCTGCACGCTCTCACCCAGCCCGCGACCGAACAGGCCGCCGGTGCCGATGGCGATCAGGGCGTTGACCAGCTGGTAGCCGTCGCCGAACGGATCGGCAAACGGGTTGGAGAACGACAGCAAGCGGTCGACCCGGTACTGGGCCGAGAACACGCCGACGATGGCCAACGCGCCGCCGGCGGCGATCAGCATCAGCATCGTCTGCAACTGGGCACGCATCAGCCAGGCCATGGCGAACAGCGTCGCGCCGAGCACTACGGTATTGCCGTAGTCCGGTTGGAGCAGCAGCAGGGTCGAGGCCAGCATGATCACGGCAACGGGCGCGCCCATGCCGCGGATGCGCGTCTGCACCTTGTCCAGGTGCACGCCGAGATAGGCGGCCATCCAGACGATCATGCCCAGGCGGGCGAACTCGCTGGCCTGCAGCCGGACGAAACCCAGATCGATCCAGCGCGTCGCGCCGTTGACGGTGTGCGCCACGCCGGGGATGAACAGCACGGCCAGCAACAGCAGCGATGCCAACAGGATCAGGTTCCGGAGCGCGACGAAATGACGCAGCGGCATCATCATCAGCACCACCATCGCGACCAGTCCGACGCCCACCGCACCCGACTGGCGAATCAGCAGACCACGGCCGGCCGCGCCGGAATCGCCCATGCCGAGCGTGGCCGAGGCGACCATCACCAGGCCGATCGACAGCAGGGCCAACAGGGCAATCAGGAACGACCGATCCACGGAAACGCCGCTGGTGACGTCCGCCGCCGCATCGATCGGGCGGCGGTCAGCCAGCCATTGCAGTCCCTGCTGGCCGGCCCGGCCGACCCACTGCCATCCGCGGCTGTTGAGTTGCCACAGGCTCATGAGGCCACCTCCGCCGATACCGGCGCGGCGACGTCGGCCGCGTCGCAGACCGTCTCCGCGGCCCGCGCGAATTGCTCGCCGCGATCGGCGTAGCCACGGAACTGGTCGAAGCTCGCGCAGGCCGGCGACAGCAGCACGACCACCTCGCGACCGGCCGAGACCCGCGCCGCTGCCAGCTCGGCCGACCAGCGCACGGCCTGCTCCAGCGAATCGCAGCGCGCCGTGGCCGGGGCGTTGCCGGGGCAGGCGTCCAGCGCCGCCTCGATCCGGTCGGCATCCTCGCCGATCAACGCCACACCGAGGGCATGGGTCTTCAGGGCCCGGGCCAGTTCATCGAAGGACTGTCCCTTGGCCTGGCCACCGACGATGACGACCTGACCGGCGATGCCGGCGGCAGCCAGCCCGTCGATCGCGGCGATGGCCGCCCCGACGTTGGTCGCCTTGGAATCGTTGATGAATCGAACCTCGCCGCCGTCGACCGGCCAGCGGCAGACCACCTGCATGCGGTGCGGCAATCCGGTGAAATGCGCGAGGGCTTTCCGCAGGGCCGGCCGATCCAGCGCGGCCCGGCCGACGACAGCCTCGACCAGCGCCAGGGCGGCCAACGCGTTGAGCCGGTTGTGCGCGCCCGGCAGGGCCAACTCGTCGCCGCGGACCAGCACCTGGTCATCGCGGCAGAGCGATTCACCGTCGACATCGAGGTAATAGCGATGCTCGCCGGTCAAGGCCGGGTTCTCGTCGCTGGCGGAGAAGGTCACCAGCCGGCCGTGACAATCGGCAGCCATGGCCCGCACCCGGGCATCGTCGAGATTGATCACGGCCGTCTCGGCGTGGACCAGGATCTTTTGTTTGAGGGCGGCGTAGGCCTGGATCGACCCGTGGCGGTCGAGGTGATCGGCACTGACGTTGAGCACGGTCGCGGCGCGAGCTCGGATGGCGGCCGGCTCGCAGGCCTCGAGCTGGAAGCTCGACACCTCGAGCACCAGCACGTCGACCGGATCGGCCAGCAAGTCCAGTGCCGGGGTGCCGTAATTGCCGCCGATGCCCACGCGTTGGCCCGCGGCCGTCAGCAGTTCGGCTGTCAGGGCCGTGACCGTGCTCTTGCCGTTCGAGCCGGTGATCAGCACGTAGGGCACGGTGGCCTCCCGCAGCGCGACGGCGATGTCGCTTTCCACCGCGATGCCGCGGCGAGCCGCCTCGGCCAGCAGGCCGGCAACCGGTTCGGCGGCCGGATCGATCCCCGGGCTGAGCACGATGCCGTCGAGGCCACGCAGCGCCTCGGCATCGAGCAGGCCGGCACCGAGCTCGCCCTCGACGACGGTGCCCGGACCGAACGACTCGATCCAGCGCGCCCGCGGGGCGTTCGCACCGCGGGTGTCGGCGGCGACGAACGGCTCACCGCGACGGGCGAAGAAGCGCCCCGCGGAGAATCCAGTCTGTCCCATGCCGACAATCAGTTTCATCAGCGCACCTTCATCGTTGCCAGACCGATCAGCACCAGGATCACGGTGATGATCCAGAAGCGGACGATCACCTTCGGCTCGGGCCAGCCCTTGAGCTCGAAGTGATGGTGGATCGGCGCCATGCGGAAGATCCGACGGCCGGTGAGCTTGAAGGAGGCGACCTGCAGCATCACGGAGACGGTCTCGAGCACGAAGATGCCGCCCATGATGAACAGCACGATCTCCTGGCGGACCATCACGGCGACGATGCCCAGCGCCGCGCCCAGCGCCAGCGCGCCGACATCCCCCATGAACACCTGCGCGGGATAGCTGTTGAACCAGAGAAAGCCGAGCCCTGCCCCGACGATCGCCGCGCAGAAGACCACCAGCTCGCCCACCCCGGCGATGAACGGCAACCCGAGGTAGTTGGCGAACTCGTAGTGCCCGGTCACGTAGGCAAACGCGCCCAGCCCGCCGGCGACCAGCACGGTCGGCATGATCGCCAGGCCGTCGAGACCGTCGGTGAGGTTAACCGCGTTCGAACTGCCCACCACGACGAAGTAGGTCAGAATCACGAAGCCGAAACCCAGCGGGATCAGGGCGTCCTTGACCAGCGGGATCAGGAGGCTGGTCTCGGCCGGGCTCTCGGCGATGGTGAACAGGAAGACGGCGGCGAGCAGCGCGATCACCGACTGGCCGAGGTACTTCCAGCGCGCAGCCAGGCCGTCGCTGTTGCGTCGCGAGAGCTTCAGGTAGTCGTCCCAGCCGCCGATCAGGCCAAAGCCCATGGTGGTCAGCAGCGCGACCCAGACGTAGACGTTGCCGAGGTTGCCCCACAGCAGCATCGAGATCGCGATCGAAATGAGGATCAGCGCCCCGCCCATGGTCGGCGTACCCGCCTTGGCCAGGTGGGTCTGCGGGCCCAGTTCGCGGATCGGCTGGCCGGCCTTGACGCTCTGCAGCCAGCGAATGACGAACGGACCGATCGCCAACGAGATCAGCAACGCCGTGGCCACGCCCAGCATGGCGCGGAACGTGAGGTATTCGAATACGCCGAAGAAGCTGGCGTATTGGGTGAGCCATTCAGTCAGCCAGAGCAGCATCTCGCCCTCTCCCTGTCGATTCGTTGCCGGTCCCCGGCGCGATGCCGATCTCCCGTTCGAGGTCCTCGCGGACCCGCTCGATGTGCATGAAGCGCGACCCTTTGAGCAACACGGTCACCGGCGCCTCATCGGTGGCGGCCAGTCGCTTTCGTAGCGCGGCGGTTGCCGACCCACTGTCCTCGACCACGTCGATCCGGGTGTCGAGACCACCGGCGGCCTGGAAGCCCGCGGCGAGCGCCGCGGCCCCCGGACCGACCGCGATCAGACCGCGGAGTTCCTGACCCGCGGCGAATTCGCCCAGCTGACGGTGCAGGGCCTCGGACTCGTCGCCGAGCTCGCCCATGCTGCCGAGGACGGCAAATCGCGCCCCCGGCCGGCCGGCCAGATAACGCAGGGCGGCGCGCATCGATTCGGGGTTGGCGTTGTAGCTGTCGTCGATCAGCGACCAGCCGTTGGCCAACGCCACCAGCCCCATGCGGCCCGCCGGCGCCCGGAAACCCGCCAGACCGGCGTTGATCGCCTCCACCGAGGCGCCGGCGAGCCGCGCCAGGCCGATGGCGGCCAGCAGGTTGACGGCGTTGTGTGCCCCGGGAATCGGCACAGGGAGCCGCTCGAACAGCGGCTGACCGCGCTCGGTCACCGACAGTTGATGGCCCGACTCGTCGTACTCCCCGAGCCAGGTCGCCCATTCGCGATGGCGGTCATCGAGGGTGAAGGTGTCGGCGTTCGGGGCGGCCTTCAGCCATTGGTCGGCGCCGTTGGAATCCAGGTTGATCAGCGCCCGGGCCGAGGCGGGGCGATGGCGGTAGATCTCGCCCTTGGCCTCGATGATCCGCTCGACCGACCCGAACTCGCCCACGTGGGCGCGCCCGGCCATGGTGACCACCACGATGTCCGGGGCGGCCAGTTCGGTCAGGCGGGCAATCTCGCCAACATGGTTCGCCCCCATCTCGACCACCGCGAACTGCGTTTCGGGGGCCCAGTCGAGCAGGGTCAGCGGCACGCCGATGTCGTTGTTGAGGTTGCCGCGGGTCGCGGCGGTGGGGCCGATCTGGCCCAGCATCGCCGCCAGCAATTCCTTCACGGTGGTCTTGCCGCTGCTGCCGGTAATGCCGATCACGGTCGGGTCGACCGCCTCGCGCCAGCGCCGGGCCAGCCGTCCCAATGCCGCGAGCCCATCGTCGACGATCAGCTGCGGCAAATCGCAATCGGCGATCTCGCGTTCGACCAGCGCGGCGACGGCGCCCTGCTCGCGTGCCTGGTCGAGGAAGTCATGGGCATCGAACTTCGGCCCCTTGAGGGCAACGAACAACCGACCGGTGAGATCGGCGCGCGTGTCGGTGCCCACCCCGGCAATCGGCAGGGCCCCGTCGGCGGTCTCGGCCAACCGCGCCTCGGCCCAACGAGCGATTTGATCGAGCGTGGCCCGGATCATGCCGCCACCTCCCGGGCCTGCTCGCGCACCACCAGCCGGTCGTCGAACGGCCGAACCTCGTCGCCGATCTCCTGTCCGGTCTCGTGCCCCTTGCCGGCCACCAACAGGCAGTCGCCGGGGGCACCGTCGGCAAGCCGGCGGATACCGGCGGCAATGGCCTCGCGGCGATCCACCACCCGTTCGACCGCCTCGGGGGCGCGCATACCGGCGACGATCGCCTCGATGATCGCCTCGGGCGATTCGCTGCGCGGGTTGTCGCTGGTCACGATCACCCAGTCGGCCAGCCGTTCGGCCACCTCGCCCATCAGCGGGCGTTTGCCGGCATCCCGGTCGCCGCCGCAGCCGAACACCACGCCCAGCCGGGCGCCTTTCGGCAACCCGTCGCGCAGGCTGGCGAGCACGGTTTCCAGGGCATCGCTGGTGTGGGCGTAGTCGACCACGGCAGTCATGCCGCAGCCGACCGTGAAGGTCTCCATGCGCCCGGGCGGGGTCTTGAGTCGACCGACACGCCGCGCGAGGGCGTCCAGGGTCTCGCCCACCACCAGCCGGGCGGCCAGGGCCGCCAGCAGGTTCTCGGCGTTGAAGCGTCCGGCCATCGCGGCCTCGAGTTCGGCTCGCTCGCCCGGGCCGCTCACCGACAGGCGCATCCGGCCGGCCTCCGGCGCCTCGAGTCGACCGTTCAGGCAAGGCTGGCAGTCCGCCAGCGCGGCCGATGCGCCCAGCGAGAAGCAAAGCGTCCGGGGGGCATCCTCCTGGGCGGCGAGGGTCTCGAGCATCCGACGGGTTGCCGACTGGTCCGCGTTGAGCACGGCCTGGCGCACACTCGGCAGGGCGAACAGACGGGCCTTGGCACCCAGATAGGCCTCGATGTCGCCGTGGTAATCGAAGTGGTCGCGACCGAGGTTGGTGAACACCGCGGTGCGAATCGGCAGGCCCTCGACCCGTCCCTGGGTCAGGGCATGCGAGGAGACCTCCATGACGATCTCTCGCGCGCCCTCGCGGACCAGCTCGCCGATCAGACGCCAGTTCTCGATCAGCCCGGGGGTGGTGTTGGTGGTCGACTGGTACTCGACCCGCGGTGACCACAGCCCCCAGCCCAGCGTGCCGATCACGCCCACCGGTTCGCCGTCGAGGCCGATCAGCCCGGCGATCAGGTGAGTGACGGTGGTCTTGCCGTTGGTCCCGGTCACGGCGGTAATCGAGACCGCCTCGTGCCCCCAACCGTTGGCCTGGATGATCAGATCGGCGATCGCCTCCTCGGGGCGGTCGAGCAGCATCACGCCCTCGGCCGGGGACAGACCGGCACCGATCACGCCGGCGGCCCCGCGCGCCAGGGCGTCCGCCACGAAGCGGTCGGCGTCATGCGACTGGGTTTCGCGGGCATAGAACAGCGTGCCGGCGTCCAGGTCGCGGCTGTCGTCGCTGATCGCCCGGACCTGTCGGTCCGGGGCGCCGGCATGCCGAAGCGCGGCGATTTCTCTCAGGCCGATCTCGGGAAAGGTCACGCGCGCCATGTCAGCCGGCCTCCCTGGATCGAGTGGACTCGGCCACTGCCGGGGCCACCGCCGGCGGCCGGTCGCCGGCGATCTGCCCGGCGGGCAGTTCCGGCAGGTTGTCCGGTCGGATGTTGAGCATCCGCAATGCCCCGCTCATCACCCGTTGGAAGACGGGCGCGGCGACGTCGCCGGCGTAGACCTTGCCGGCATTGGGGCGATGCAGGACGACGACCAGCGCCAGGCGCGGATCGCTTGCCGGGGCGACGCCGGCGAACACGGTGTTGTAATCGGTGCGCGAGTAGCCGCCCTTGCCGAGGCGCCGCACGGTGCCCGTCTTGCCGGCGACCTGGAAGCCGGTCACGGACGCCTTGGGCGCGGTGCCGGTCGGCGAAACCACCGAACGCAACATGCCGACCACGCGATCGGCCACCTCGGGCTCGAATACCGCGCGGGTATCGGGGGGACCGTCCTGGCGCAACAGGCTGGGAGCGACGTATTGCCCGCCGTTGGCCAGTGCCACGTAGGCGGTCGCCAGCTGCAGCGGCGTGACCGCCAGCCCGTAGCCGTAGCTATGCGCGGCGGTATCCGCCACGCGCCAGTCGCGCCACAGGCTCAAGGAACCGGAGGCCTCGCCGGGGAAGCCCACCCCGGTCACCTGGCCGAAGCCCAGCCCCCGGTAGGTGTTCCAGATGACCTGGGCGCCGAGATCCTCGGCCAGCATGCTGGCGCCGACGTTGCTGGACTTCTCCAGCAGGCCGGTCATGTCCAGCGTGCCGTAATTGCGGTGGTCATGAATGGTGAAGCCGCCCACGCGGCGGTAGCCGGGGGCGGTGTCGAGGGTGTCGGAGGGTTTCCATCGGCCGCTGGCCAGCGCGGTGGCCACGGTGAAGGGCTTGACCGCCGATCCGGGCTCGAACTGGTCGACCACGGCGTGGTTGCGGGTGACGCTGGGATCGATGGAGGCGCGGTTGTTCGGGTTGAACGATGGCGCGCTGGCCATGGCGAGCACCTCGCCGGTCGCGACGTTCATCAGCGTCGCCGACCCGGCCAGGGCGTCGTGTTCCTCGACCGCGCGCGCGAGTTCCCGGTAGGCGAGGTACTGCAGGCGGCGGTCGATCGACAGCGCCAGGTCCTGTCCCGGCCGGCGGACTGGATGACACCGAGGTCGGCGATCTCGCGGCCATCTCCGTCCTTGAGGATGCGGCGCTTGCCCGGGGTGCCGGCCAGCAGTTCATCGAAACTCAGCTCGATGCCGGCCAGGCCCTCGTCGTCGATATTGGCAAAGCCCAGCAGCGGCGCGGTGACGTCGGCGGTCGGATAGAAGCGCTTGTATTCACGCTTGAGGCCCACGCCCGGCAGCTTGGCCGCGCGCACCGCCTCGGCAAGGCTCGGGCGGACCTGGCGCGCGACGTAAAGGAAACGGCGCGAGCCGTATTCGCGCACCCGCCGCTGCAGCTCGGCGGCCGGTTGATCGAGGATGGTCGCCAGTCGATTGACGGCATCCGGATGGGCGCCGATCACCTTCGGGTCGATCCAGATCGCGTGCATGGCCACGCTGATCGCCAGCGGCTCGCCGTGACGATCGGTGATCATGCCGCGATGCGCGGCGATCGTCTGGACGCGCTGATGACGATCGCCACCCTGCTCGGCGTAGAAATCCCGCTCGGTGACCTGCAACTGCACCGCCCGCCCGAGCAGCACCACGGCCGCGGCCGCGAACACCATCAGCACGACGCCCGCGCGCCAGCGTACGCCCAGCCAGGAGGCCCAGCGGGTGATGAATGCCCAGGCCGCCCTCATCGGAACACCACCGTGATCTGGTCTTCGGCCGGCGGCAGCATGCCGAGCTCCTCGGTCGCGATCCGCTCGATCCGACCCTGCGCGGTCAGCGTGCCCTCCTCGAGCTGCAATTCGGCGTAGGTGCCCTCGAGACGCTCAATGCCGTCACGGGCCACGGCAAGCTCCTGGGTCAGCCGGCGATCCTCGGCCACCAGCATCACCACCGCGAGCGCGCTCGCGACCACCAGCATCAGCAGAAGAAAGTTGACCGCCCTCATGCCGCACGCTCCGCGACCCGCATGATCGCGCTGCGCGCCCGCGGGTTCCTGGCGGTTTCCTCGCGGCCGGCGCGGATGGCCTTGCCGATCTTCTTCAACGCCACCGCGCCGACCGGGTTGCCGAAGAAGTCCTTGCCGGCGGTGCTGTGATCGCGGATGAAACGCTTGACGATCCGATCCTCCAGCGAATGGAAGCTGATCACGACCAGGCGACCACCCGGCGCCAGATGCTCGAGCGCCTGCTCCAGTGCTTGGGTGATCTCGTCGAGTTCCTTGTTGATATAGAGCCGGATGGCCTGGAAGGTGCGAGTGGCCGGATGCTTGTTGGGATCGCGCTTCGGAATGGCCGCGACGACACAGTCGACCAGTTCGTTCGTCCGGGTCAGCGGGGCCTGCTCGCGGCGGGCGACGATGCTCGCGGCAATCCGGCGGGCGAAACGCTCCTCGCCAAGCCGGAACAGCACGTCGCGGATCTCCTCTTCCTCGGCGACCGCCAGCCAGTCGGCCGCCGACGGCCCGTGACTCTGATCCATCCGCATGTCCAATGGTCCATCGAAACGGAACGAGAAACCCCGCTCGGCCTGGTCGAGCTGCGGCGAGGAGACGCCCAGGTCGAACATCACCCCGTTTACCGGCCCGTCGATTCCGTGCGCGGCCAGGGCCTCACCCCAGCCCGAGAAGGCCGACCGGATGAACGAAAAGCGCGGGTCCTCGTCGGCCAGCCGACTGGCGTACTCGGCCGCCTCGGCATCGCGATCGAAGCCCACCAGGCGCCCCTGGGCCGACAGCTTGGCCAGGATCGCCCGGCTATGGCCGCCGCGACCGAAGGTGCCGTCCACGTAGGTGCCCGCCGGGTCGGTGACCAGGCAGTCGACCGCCTCGTCGCGCAGCACGGTGTCGTGGCTGGCATCGACCGTCATAGCGACAGGGTCTCCAGGGCCGTGGGCAATTGGTCGTCCTCGTCCGACTGATCGAGGAAGTCTTCGGTCATCTGACTCCACAGCGGCTGCGACCAGAGCTCGAGCTTCTTGCCCTGCCCGACCAGCACGGCCGGCTTTTCCAGCTTCGCGTGGGCGCGCAGCGCGGGAGGGATGACGATGCGACCGGCGGAGTCGAATTCCACCTGGGTGGCATGACCGATCAGCATGCGCTTGATGCGATTGGCGGTCTTGTTGAACGACGGCAGGGCGTCGATCTGCTTTTCGATCTCGAGCCAGGTCGCCAGCGGGTAGATAAGGAGGCAGTGCTCCTGGGTATCGATGGTGAGGATCAGTTGGTTGTCATCCTGGGCAAACGCCTCCCGGTGACGCGTGGGCATGGCCAGGCGTCCTTTGGCGTCGAGATTCAGGTTGGTGATGCCCCGGAACACTTTTTCCCACTTTTTCCCACTTTTCTACACCTGCGCGCACTATAGCCCCACCCAACAGGGCGATCAAGCAAATGGCGGGATTTTTCTTTTGACCACAAGGAGTTAGCCGACAAAGAAACAGAAAACGGGACCCTGTTTTCAGATAAAAACAGAGGGTTACCACGCATAGATAACAAAGCGCACGAGGATGCGCGGGGCCGCATTCGGGCCGCACGGGAATGCCGGTGGGGGAAAGTGGGAGAAAAATCGGGTACGGAGGGGCGACGTGGGGGCGAGCGTTCCTGACGTGACGTCAGGGCGTCGATCCGCCGCGTCGGCCGACGGAAACGGGATCGTTCCGCCGGAAGCACGAAATGGGGTGGAGTCGGCCGGTAAGCCGGGTTCTGTCGTGGATTGCCATTCATCTGGGCGCGACGTCACCGTCGCGCTCGAGCAGCCTACCCGGGAACAGCGCGGGCCACGCCATCGTTCCCCTATTTGGCCTTGCTCCCGGTGGGGTTTACCGTGCCACGACGTGTTACCACGCGTGCGGTGCGCTCTTACCGCACCCTTTCACCCTTACCTGTACCACCTTGCGGTGGCCATCGGCGGTCTACTCTCTGCTGCACTTTCCGTCGACTCGCGCCGCCCAGGCGTTACCTGGCACCGTGCCCTATGGAGCCCGGACTTTCCTCGACGCCCGCTAGGGACGCCGCGACAATCTGGCCAACTCCGGCGGCGGAGTATAAAGAAACCGCAGCCCGTGTCGAGCATGCCGGGGCACGTGCCATTAGCAGCGGTGCAGTCCGGTAGACTTGTCGCCACCCATGCAATCCACCGGACCGCCGCCGAACGACACATCGGGTCCACTCGGCCAAGACGACCCTTCCCGGCATCATCCGACAACACAACCGCGACGAGCCCAGCCATGCCGCAACCGCTCCCCCCTGACCTCGACCGCCTGCGCGACCAGATGACCGATCCCGCCGCCAGCGCCGTGGACTGCGACCAGGCCACCGGCGTGATCGACTGGTTCTACGACCAGGCCTGGCAGGCCGACCGCCTCGAACGCGAACAGATGCCCTGGCTGCTCGACTGGATGCGCCGCTGCCACGACCCGCGCCGCTTCGAGATCGGCGACGGTCTTGCCGTGACGTTGATCGGCGAGGGTCGGCTCGAGGAGGCCGCCGCGCTCGCCCAGAGCCTGCTGGCCGAGGCCTGGGACCCGGGACTGACCCATACCCTGGCGCTGGCCCTGGCCGCGCGGGGCGAGGTGGCCGAGGCGATCGACCGCCTGAGCGAGCTCGTCAATCATCCCGAGTTTGCCGCGCTGCCGCCCGAGATCGCCACCCAGGTGCACCTGGATCTGGCCACGCTGCTGCGCCGTCAGGGCAGCCTGTTCAAGGCCGTTCGACCCCTGACTGACGCGGTGGAAACCGCCGCGCGCTGCGACGAGCCGGCCTGGCTCGAGCAGGCGGCCGAGATGCTGATCGAGCAATTGGTCGAACAGGGCGGTGCCGAGGAGGCGGTCGAGATCCTCTCCCCCCACCTCGACGACAACCGCCTCGGGTTGTGGCGGCGGGTGCTCGACGGGCTCGGCGGCCACCTGGACCCCGCGATGCGCGAGCGTGGCCTGGCCCTGATGGTCGAGGCAGGCGACTATCGCACCGTGCTCAACCGACTCGTCGACCAGGTCGGCGATGACCCGCAACGCCTACGACTCGCGTTCACCGCCGCGCTGGCCTTGCGAGCACCCGCCGAGGTGACCTGCCCGCTGGCCGCCCGACTGCTGGCCAGCGACGCCGCCCGCCAGGAGGAAGGCGCGCCGCTGATCGCCGCCGCGTCGGTGGCCGTCGCCGAAACCCAGGAAGAAAAAAGCCACTCGCAGGCCAAGTGGCACCGGGATGGCGTGGTGCAGTTAATCAGTGTGGCAAAGCACCACGGCATCCTGGAAGGGGAAATCCGCGAATGGGCGGAAAAGGAAGGGCTTTATCACGAACACGGCGTGATCGACCGCGCCGCGCGACACTGCCTGGAGAAAATCGACAAGCCACCCGAATGGCTCGTCAAACGTCTTGGGCAGGAAGGCCGAGGCAATTAAGGAAACTCTGCACGATTTTATGGCACCTCTGGCTCGCGGGTTTGTTCGCAATCAAGGCGCCGGACCGAAGACGGGCTCATTGCCCGTCGAGGGACGGCAACGACGAGTGCGCGCAAACCCGCAAGCCCCATCCGGGCGGACCTCCAAGGGCCCATCTGCGGCGTTGCAGCCCTAGTAAAGGGCCCACGGCCCTTCACGGCGGACTGCGCCTTGCATCTGGGCCCTTGGAGGTCCCGCAGAGACGTCATCAAATCGTGCAGAGTTTCCTTAAAAAAAGGCCCTGCCGTTCGGCAGGGCCTTCTCGATTCGTGCCATTCCGGTCATCGACCGGAATCGACAACTCAGATGCGGAAGTCCTCGAGCTTCTTGCCCTTGTTGAGCTCGTCGACCAGCCAGTTGGGGCGCTTGCCGCGGCCGGACCAGGTCTGCGACGGGTTGGCCGGGTTCATGTACTTGGCCGGCAGTTTCTTGCCCGCCTGCTTGCTGCCCTTTTCCAGGCCAAAGATATCGGCCACGGTGGTGTTGAGCTCGTTGGCCAGGGCCTCGGCCTCGCGGCGCAGCTCCATCACGCGTTGCTTGCTGCGCTCGCGCAGGGCCTGCTCGGCGTCATTGACCAGCTTCTTGAGTTCGTCGGCCGACAGATTCTTTACGTCGAATTGGCTCATCTGGATAACTACCCCCGAAAAAATAATGGGCGAAAACGTAATGGGCGGAATGGGATTCAATCGAATCGACATTCTCTCCGGAGAAAGCCGCGCATTCCATGGCCCGGCCCGATACCCCGGAAATCTAGCCCATTAAATCAGACCGGTCAACGCCCCGGGAGATAAAACCCGTTGAATAGAAAGATCACTCCCGAGCCCATTCGGCTCGTCAACGTTGATAACGCCCATGTTTCTTCGAACCCCACACACACGAAAACGCATCCCGAATTATTTCCAAACGGCAACAACCACCACTCGAACGGGCAATGACCGCAGGGGCGCGAATCAAAAAAGGGGCCGCCAGGCGACCCCTTGGAAAAAACCACCCCGCGCATGCCAACTCGGGTAAATCACCCCCCGGCCAAGTCAACCCGAAGAAACCCACCTGGCTCGGGACGGCGTGTATTGCACGCCGCCCCCATCACCGGACTATCTTCCGCTCGAGTCGCCCCGGGGCGCGTCAGGCAAACAGGTCGAGGACCAGACGCCCGGCGCCTCGATCATCGCTGCCATCCGCCCCGTCAGCACCGACGGCGGCCAGTTCGGCCGCATCCGCATCACCGGACTGACCGGCGCCCCCGCCGGCCTCGCCCGTGTGGGACTCGCCACCCTCGTCGGCATCGGCCAATTGCTGGCCGAAGTCGCTTTCCTGACCAAGATCGACCTCGACCTCGCTATTGGCAAGGCCGGCCTCCTGCAACCATTCCTTGAGGCGAGGCAACTGCTGTTCGAGCAGGCCCTGCGCGGTGGCGTTGGTGGCCGTCAGTGCGATGCGGGTCTCGTCTCCCTGGGTCTCGATCGCGATCTTCAGCGGCCCGAGATCGGCAGGCCGCAGTTCGATACTCGCCTTGGAGACCCCCTTGCCGACCATCCACTGGATCTGCTGGCCCAACTGCGCCGGCATCTGGGGGTTGGGGGTACCGGCCGCCGCCTGCCCGGTGAAGATGCCCGAGCCCGGCGCGGCGCTGGACGTCATCGACGCGGGGCTGCCAGCCAGACCGGTGGTGGCATTCGGGTTTCCACTCAAGGCGGACTCCGACTCACCACGCGGGGCACCCTGCCCCTGCAACCCGTTGAGTGCCGACCAGCGAGTCAGCGGGGCGCGCTCGCGTGCCACGGTACTCGCCTCGCTGCCGGTCAGGCCCAGCGCGGCACTGACCGGCCCGCCGGTCCAATCCGCATTCCGGGCCGACTCGGCGCCGGCGTTACCAGCCAGCCGCACGGACTCGTTCGACCCGGCCGCACGACGCCCCGTTTCGGCAAAGCGCCAGTTCCCGTCCCAGCCGGCTTGCCCATCGCCACGAGACGCCGCCATGCCGCGGGCCGCCCGAACCTCGCCACCGGCAGCCGCCTGGGCCCGCTGCAATGCCTGCTCCAGTGCCTGCATCTGCCCCAGGAGGCCGGCAGGCATCGCGGAGGCATCGCCGGCGCGGCCGCCCTCGAGCTCGGCCCGGGCATCGACCAGACCGTCACGCAGGCTCGCCAGGCGATCCATCAGGCCCTCCAGCGCAGCGGGCGCTTGCGCCTGGTCCGTGCCGAACGACTGCCTGAGGCTTGCCAGTGCGTCGGTCAGTGCCTCCACCTCGGCCCCCAGTTCGGCCATTGTTGACGACGTCCCGGCCGTCGATTCGCGCGGCGCCTCACCCTCGCCACCAGCTTGGCCACCATGTTGGCCACCCAGCGGGCGAGCACCTTCCGCCCCCGGCCAGCCGTCGACAAACGATCGACCACCGGCCGGGTCCTCGCCGGTACCCGACACCCGACCCGCTCCCGGCCCGCCCTCGAGGCGGGCGATACGGTCCTCGAGCTCACCGACCAGATCGTCCAGCGCCGAGCGCAACGAGTCGATCCCGGCCGGCTCGGCATCCGCCCCGGCCTGGCCAGCGGACGCCCCCTTCCCTGCCGCGCCGCCCAGCGCCTCGCGCAGCTTGGCCAGCTGATCGGCCAATCCCTCCAACGCCTCGGCAAACGCCTTGCCGCCCGAGCGCCCGGGCCGCCCTTCGTCGCGGCTCCCGCCCCCTCGATCGGACCATCGGCCTTGAAACGACCGTGCGCCGAGGCCATCAGGCGGGCGAATTCCTCGCGCGACCCGCCACCAAGACCCGCGGCCAGCCGGCCGGCCTTGCCCTCGCCCGTACCGAGCAGGCGGCCCAGCCCCTCGATGCCTGTCTTGCCTTCGCCGATCTGACTCATTGCATTCCCCCTGTTCCGCCCCCGCGCGCGGCCTTGGCCGCGCCATGCTGATCCATTACCTGCTGCTCGGCCCGATCGGCACGGCGCCGGATCGAATCACGATAGCGCTGGCTCAGACGGTCGACCGACTCGTTGCGCGCATGCGCCTCGCGGGCAT
>NZ_SWAW01000004.1:34829-143980 GCF_005096345.1 Guyparkeria sp. SB14A
GCGGCCTTGGCCGCGCCATGCTGATCCATTACCTGCTGCTCGGCCCGATCGGCACGGCGCCGGATCGAATCACGATAGCGCTGGCTCAGACGGTCGACCGACTCGTTGCGCGCATGCGCCTCGCGGGCATCATTGGACCGCTGGCTCAGTTGTTCTTCCAGGTCGCGGACCACCTTGCGCTGATGCTCGATGGTTTCCTCGATCCGGGCCATGAACTGCCGGTAGTTCTGCAGCGCGAAGGCGCGATTGCGCCCCTCGGCGGCAAACCCCAGGTTGTTGGTGTATTCGGTGAAGTAGCCCTCGAGGTCGGCCAGCCGCTGGCGCTGGGCGTCAAGCTCCCGCTGCACCTCACGACGGCGACGGCTGGCGAGATCGGCCTGGTGGCCCATCACCCGCCCGGCATTGCCGAGGGATTTCAGACGTTGCGTGTCACTCATGCTCGCTCACCCCGTCAATCCGAATGCAGCAGGTCGACCAGTGCGTCGATGCTCGAAGGCATGTCGGCCGGCTCGTTCATCGACTGCGACAGGAAGGCCTCGAGGTCGGGCTGGATGTCGATCACCCGGTCGAGGCGTGCGTCCTGGCCACGGCGATAGGCCCCCACGGCGATCAGGTCGCGGTTCTCGCGATAGGTCGCCGCCAACTCCTTGAATCGCCGCATCAAGGATAGATGATCCGGGTCGACCAGCTTGGGCATCAGCCGGGAGATCGAGGCCTCGACGTCGATCGCCGGGAACCGACCGCGCTCGGCGATCTCGCGCGAGAGCACGATGTGCCCATCGAGGATCGCCCGCGCGGCATCGGCCACCGGGTCGTTCAGGTCGTCACCCTCGACGAGCACGGTGTAAAAGGCGGTGAGACTGCCCTGACGGTTCTCGCTGTTGCCGGCACGCTCGACCAGCTTGGGCAGGTGCGCGAACACCGAGGGCGGATAGCCCTTGGTCGCCGGCGGCTCGCCGATCGCGAGACCGATCTCCCGCTGGGCCTGCGCGTAGCGGGTCAGCGAATCCATCAAGAGCAACACGTCGAAACCCTGGTCGCGGAAATGCTCGGCGATCGAGCTGGCCAGGTTCGCGCCGTGCAAACGCATCAAGGCCGAGCTGTCGGCGGGCGCGGCCACCACGACCGCACGCTCGCGCGCCTCGTCGTCGAGGATCTCGCTGACGAACTCGGCGACCTCGCGGCCCCGCTCGCCCACCAGACCGACCACGATGATCTGCGCGCGGGTGTAGCGGGTCATCATGCCGAGCAGCACACTCTTGCCCACACCGGAGCCCGCGAAGATGCCCATGCGCTGGCCGCGGCCGACCGTCATCAGGGCATTGATCGCTCGCACGCCGACGTCCAGCGGCTCGGTGATCTCGCGGCGCTTCAAGGGGTTGATCGGCCGGCCATGCAGGTTGACCGAGGCATCCCCGGTCAACCGCTCGCCGTCGTCGATCGGCCGGCCACGGGCGTCGAGCACCCGGCCGAGCAGTTGTTCGCCCATCGGCACGCGGCTGGCCGCGCCGAGGTTCTTGACCCGGCAGCCCGGACCGACGCCCTGGGTGGTCTCCAGCGGCATCAGGTAGGTCGCCTCCTCGGCAAAGCCCACCACCTCGGCCTCGAAGCGCCGCCCCTGCGGGTCGGTCACCTCGCATTGATCGCCGATCAGCGCCGAGAGACCGCGGGCCTCCAGCGCGAGGCCCACCACGCGCACGATTCGCCCCTCGGAGGCCGCCGCCGGGGCATCCACCCGCGCGGTCGTCCCCATCAGGCGTCGCGCCCAGTTCAGCGAGACATCGGCACTGGGATCGCGCAGTCCGGGATCAGTCATCGTCGCGCTCCTCCGATCGCGGGGCATCGCTCGCGGGTGCCGAGTCGTGATCGGTACCCGGATCGGCATCCGGCCCATCCGACGAGGTCTCGTTGGGTTGTGCCGGGGCCTCGGCCGGTTCGTCGGATTGAGCCGACCCCGATGGGGTGGCGGCCGTTTCCGGGACGGGCTGGTCCGGGCCGGGGTAGACCCGACCGATCAGGTGATCGAGCGTGGCCGCCCAGCGATTGGCCAGGCTGGCATCCACCCGGGCATCGCCCGACTCGACGATCACCCCGCCGGCACTGACGGTGGCATCGGCGCGCAGATCGAGGCGCTCGAAACGCGCATCGTCGATCAGCTCGCGCAGGGACGCCTCGTCGGCGGGTGCGCAGCGCAGGGTCACCGAGCGGACCGATACCGGCAGGGCCGCCAGGGCCTCGCGGGCGATCGACGGCAGGCCACTGTTGTCGGCCTGGACCTCGCGGGCCACCATCACCCGGGCGATCTGGGTCGCCAGGGCCGTGAGCTGTTCGGTGACCTCGTCGTCGAGCAAGGCCAGCGGCCGCTCCAGGTGCGAGAGCCAGCCGCGCAGGCGGTTCTCGATTGCCTGGATCTCTTCACGCGCGGCGGCCATGCCCTCCTGGTAGCCGGCATCGTGTCCCTTCTTCAGGCCAGCCTCGTAACCGCGTTTCTCGGCCTCGGCTCGCGCCTCGGCCAGTTCCTCGGCGGTGGCCGGATCGACCTCGTCGCCCGCCTCCTCGACCGGCTCGGCGCTGAAATCCGGCAGCTCCCAGGCATCCACCAGCTCCTGCCAGTCGGTGGCCTCGAGCGGGCGAGTCAGGGTCGGGGCGTCGTCAGATGAACTCATCGCCACCTCCGCCACCCAGGGCGATCTTGCCCTCGTCGGAAAGCTGACGGGCAACCTGCAGGATTTCCTTCTGCGCGGCCTCCACGTCGGCCAGGCGTGTCGGGCCCAGGGTCTCGAGATCGTCGCGCATCATCTCGGCGGCGCGACGGGACATGTTGTGGAAGATCTTCTCCTTGAGCTCGGAGTCGGCACCCTTCATCGCCAGCAGCAGCTTGTCGGCCGGTACCTCGCGCAGCAGGATCTGCAGGCTGCGGTCCTCGACGTCGACCAGGTTGGCGAAGACGAACATCAGGTCCTCGATCTGGGTACCCAGGTCCTCGTCGGTCTCCTTGACCCGGCCCATCAGCTCTTCTTCCACGTTGGACTCGAGGAAGTTCATGATGCCGGCGGCGATCTTCACGCCGCCGACCTTGGAGGACTTGCCACCCTGGGTGCCGGACGCCTGACGCTCCATGATGTCGTCGAGCTCTTCGAGGGCCTGCGGCGAGACGCCTTCGAGGTGCGCGATCCGCAGCACGATGTCGGTCCGGGTGTTCTCCGGCAGCATCTGCAGGATCTCCGCGGCCTGGTCGCTTTCCAGGTGCGAGAGCACGATGGCGATGATCTGCGGGTGCTCGTAGCGGATGATCTCGGCGATCGAGCGCGCGTCCATCCACTTGAGGAACTCGAGGTTGCGGCGGTTGCCCTGCGAGGAGATCCGCTCGAGCAGGCCGGCGGCCTTGTCCTCGCCCAGCGCCCGGGTCAGCACGTTGCGGATGTAGTCGTTCGAGCCCAGCGCGAGACCGGTCTGGTTCTCGAGATCGTCGGAGAATTCGTCCAGGGCGGCCTGGATCTGCGGGCGGGTGACGTTCTTGAGAACGGCCATCGCCTGGCCGATCTTCTGCACCTCACGCGGGTCGAGGTGACCGAAGACGTGCGCCGCGGATTCCTCGCCCAGCGCCATCATCAGGATGGCCGCCTTTTCCGGGCCTTTCAGGCCGGAGAGCGGGCTTTCCTGCGGGAGGTTGGTGTCGGGTGCCTGGGCCATGGGAAATCAGTTCTCCTCGTGGGTCCACTGCTTGATCACGGCAGCGACCGCCTTGGGATCGTGGTTGACGCTCTTGCGCAGCTGGCGCAGCTTGTCGGTGTAGCTGGCGTTGCCGATCAGCTCGGGCACGTTGGAGAGATCATCCTCGTCGTAGTCCTCGCCCTCGGGCTGCGCGCGGCGCTCGTCCGGATACTGCGTCGGCATAGTGTACTGCGGCCCCTGCTGTCCGGACTGGTCGGTGAGCTCGGTCGAGGTAGCCACCCGTTCGCGACGGCTCTCGGCCAGCATCTTCAACAGCGGTCGGGCAACCAGCAGGAAGACCAGCAGCATGGCCAGACCGATGCCGGCGTTCTTCAGGGTCGCCCAGAACCAGCCCTGTTCCCAGACCGGCGCGGTCACCGGCTCGATGTCCTGATCGACGAACGGGAAGGTGCTCAGCGTGACCTGGTCGCCACGCGCCTCGTCGATACCCACCGACTGGGCCACCAGCGCGCGCATCTTCTCCAGGCGCTCGGTGCGGGCCTGGGCGGCCGCCTCCGCGGCGGCCTCGTCCTCGGCATCGGCCGGCGCCTCGCCGCTGGTTGCGTTCTCGTCGAGCAGGACCGCGACACTGAGCTTTTCAATCTGGCCGCTGGCGAACTGGGTGTGCTCGATGTTGCGATCGACGTTGTAGTTGCGCGTCTCGTTACGGTCGCTGTCGATCGGCGTCTGCACCAGGGTCTGGAATTCCTCGACGGTGAGATCCTGCGGCGGCACCAGGCCACCCTCGCCACCGTCCGGGTTGACCTCGCCGCCACCCGGCGGCTGGTTGGCGATCGCCCCCGGCATGCCGACCACGCCGTCACCTCCCCCCAGCGAGCGGACGGTCTCGTTGACCTGCTCGCTCAGGAGAACGCCCTCGCCCGGCCCGTAGGTCTGGCTGGTGCCCTCGCGCCGGGAGAAGTCGATCTCGGCGGAGACCTGCGCACGGACGCGATCCGAGCCCACGATCGGGGCGAGCAGCGACTCGATCCGCCGCGCGTAGGCCTGTTCAAGATTCTGACGGTACTGGAACTGGCGGCTGGTCAGCCCCATGCCGGCGGCATCGTCGCCGGTATTGGTCAGCAGGTTGCCGCCCTGGTCGACCACGCTGACGTTCTCGGGCGAGAGGTCGTTGATGCTGGACGCCACCAGGTGAACGATGCCGTTGACCTGGCCTCGGCTGAGCGTGCTGCCGCCCTTGATGTCGACCACGACCGAGGCGGTGGGCGTCTTGCGGTCGCGCACGAACACCGACTTCTCCGGCTGGGCGATGTGCACCCGCGCAGCGCGGATCGCGCCGATCGTCTGGATCGAGCGGGCCAGCTCGGTCTCGATCGCGCGGCGGTAGCGCGCCTGCTCGATGAACTGACTGGTGCCGAGCGACTGGTCCTGATTGAGCATCTCCAGCCCGACGCCATCACCGCCCGGCAACCCCTGCTGGGCCATCAGCATGCGGATCTCCGGCAGGCGATCGGCGCCCACCATCACCGTGCCGTCGGCGGCCAGCTCGTAGGGCTCGCCCGCGGTCTTGAGCGCCTCGACCACCTCGGCGGAGGACTGCGCGTCCAGCGACTGGTACAGCGGCACCATCGACTTGCCGCTGCCCCAGAGGAAGAAGCCGACCATGAAGGAGATCACCGCCGCCAACGCGATCAGCAGCAGCAACTGTCGGAAACTTGACGACTGCGTGAACGCATCCATCTGCCGGATCCAGCGCGGGCTCTCGCCGCTGCCGGTCGGGGTGGTGGTGATAGCAGAACCTTGGGCCATGACGTTATGTCCGAATCAGGAGAATACGGGTGACGGGATAGAACGAGGCATCAGAGCGGCATGTTCATGACCTTCTCGTAGGCCTGAACCAGTCGATTGCGCACCTGCAGGGTCGCCTCGAAGGCCACGGAAGATCGTTGCGAGGCAAGCATGACCTCGGTGAGCGTCACCTGGTCGTCACCCGCCTGCAGCCGGTTTTTGAGATCGCCCGTGGTTTGCTGCAGCTCGTTGACCTGGCCGACGGCCTGGGTCAGGGCATCGGCGAAATTGCTGCGTTCGACCTCATTGACGCCCTGCGCCGCCGGATTGACGGCCTCCGGGCCGGCCGGGCGCTGGGTGGCCTGGGTACGCAGCTGCTGCATCTGGGAAAGGATCTGGTCGACGGACATGTCGTTGCCGCTCATTGACCCACCTCGTTGACTGTCGCGGATTGACTTGCGCAGTCACTTGCACGAGGTGTGCCAAAAGGGCGAGGGGATCGACCGGTCGCGGCTCAGCCGATCTGGTACTTGCGCATCTTCTCGACCAGGGTGGTCCGCCGGATACCCAGCAGGCGCGCGGCCCGGGCGACCACGGCATCGGCCTGCGCCAGGGCGGCCTGGATCCAGGCCTGCTCGATCGCCTCGAGCTGCGATTTCAGCGAGATGCCGTCTTCCGGCAGGGTCAGGTCGCAATCCTCGACCTCCTCCGGGGTGAGCGGCAGACGCGGGCCGATGTTCTCGGTCAGCGACCAGATGCTTCGCGGATCCGGGTCGAGACGCTCGGTGGTCCGGTAATCGGTCTGACGATCGGCCTGCGGATCGACCGGTTGGGCGGCCTCCTGCCGAGCGACGGGGGTCGGTTCCGGCTCGGCCGGGCCGAGGTGCTGCAGGTGGGCGGGCAGATCCGCCACGCGTGCCGGACGGTCCGCGGCGAGGATGCCGATGCGCTCGAGCACGTTGGCCAGCTCGCGGACGTTGCCGGGCCAGTCGTGCTGCTTGAGCACCGAGACCACCGCGTCGGTCAGTTCCGGCGCCGGGCGCCCGTCGCGATTCAGCCGTTCGACCAGGGCGTTGGCGATCTCGGGCAGGTCGTCGCGCAGGGCGCGCAGCGGCTGGGTCTGGATCGGGAAGACGTTGAGACGGTAATAGAGATCCTGGCGGAACTTGCCGTCGTCGACCATGGAGAGCAGGTCGCGGTGCGTTGCGGCCACGATCCGCACGTCGGCATCGAACGAGGTGCTGCCACCGACCCGCTCGAACTTGCGCTCCTGGAGCACACGCAGGATCTTGACCTGCATGGAAAACGGCATGTCGCCGATCTCGTCGAGGAAGATGGTGCCGCCCTGGGCCAGCTCGAAGCGCCCCTTGCGCTGGGTGATCGCCCCGGTGAAGGCGCCCTTCTCGTGGCCGAACAGCTCGGACTCGAGCAGCTCGCCTGGGATCGCGCCGCAGTTGACCGGCACGAAGGGCTTGTCGGCGCGCTCGGAGAGCATGTGGATCATGCGGGCGACCACTTCCTTGCCGGTACCGGTCTCGCCGAGGATCAGCACGGTGGCATCCGTCGGTGCCACCTGGGCCACCTCGTGACGCACCCCCTCGAGTGCCGGGCTGCTGCCGATCAGCCCCCGGTTCTCCTGGCGAAGCCGCTCGCCGTGCCAGCGGCTCTTCATCGGCGCGAGCACGGCCTGCAACGTGTCCAGCGGCACCGGCCAGGGCAGCTGGGCCTGCGGCGGACGCGTCGGGGTGCCGTCGAGCTCGCCCAGGACCACCCAGGGGGCACACTCGACCTTGTCGTCGTTCGCCACGCCGTCGGCCGCGAAGGTCAGTCGACACAGCGGCCCGTCGCTCCACGCCGGGTCGGGGCCGACGCAGGTGTCGAAACCGAGCAGCGTCAGTTGCTCGTTCAGCAACGACGCCTCCGGCGCCTTGCTGTCGATCCAGCAAAGGGGTTGAGGCCGCGGCATGCTCATCTCCTGGGTGCTCGGCGGTCGTTGGCGCCGCCGTTCTTGTTGTTTTTTGTTGGCTCTTCGTGCGTGTTCCGAGCAAACTGTCGCAATCCGCCCGTCGCGGCCTGCCTCACCCTCGAGCGGGCAGCCATGACAATCACGGAGTGCAAAAGTTCCCGAGAAAACTAGCGTGACCCTGATGGCATGTCAAAACATTGTCACTCAGAGGGAAATTCCGTGAATCCCCCTGTGGCTTGTGAGCGACACCGGCGCGCCCTACCATCGACGGTAACCGCCCCCGACCGGAGCCTGCATGAAGATTCTCAAGGTCGAACAGCCCGGTCAGACCACCCCCGCGGGACAGGTCCTGCGCCTGCAGACCGGGCAGCGCCTCGCCGCCATCTCGCTGTCGGATGCCCGGCCGGGTGAGCGCGCGACCCTGTCGGTGGCCGGCGGCCAGTTGCAGGTCACCACCCAGCACCCGCTCAAGGCAGGCCAGGCGATCGACCTGGAGGTCACCCGATTGGGCGAACAGGTTCACCTGCGCCCGCTCGGCCCGCCGCCGGACCCCCGTCAGCTCGACCAGGCCCAGCTGACCCGCAACCTGCTCCAGGCCCTGGCGCGGGTGGGCACAACAGGCGCCGGCAACACCACCGGCACCTCCGCACCCACCACCCCGACACCGACCCCGGCATCCGTGGCTGCCAACCCGGCCCAGGCGCAAACCGCCCAAACACAATTCACGCGGGCACAATCCACCCAGGCGCAAATCACCCAGGCACAGACCAACCCACCGCCCAGCCCCCAGGCCTCGCCCGCGGCGGGGACGGCCCGGGGAATCACCGGCAATGCCGCGACACCGGCGACGCCGGCCACCCCGTCACCGCCCCAGGCAACCGGCACCGCGGGTGGGGCAACCACCTCGATACCGGCGGCGATCCTGCAGGCCACCCGCCCCGGGGGCGTTGCTGCGGCCACGGAATCGATGCTGCGGGCCGCGCTCAACCAGGGCGTGACCAGCGGGACAACGACCACGGGGCCCGGTGCCGCGGGACAGGCCAACGCCGCCTTGGCGACACCGGCCGTCGCGTCGCCCACGGCCCAGACGGTCCCGCCCGGCCTCAATGGCCTCTTGCCCCTGCTCTCGGCGCTACGCGAGCCGCGCCTGATCCAGGGGCTGGTGGCCGGCTGGCTTGCCACGGCGGACAACCCCGCCCGATCACCCAACCCGCTGGCCGGGGTCGGCGGCCCGATACCGGCACCCGCCGGTCAGGGGCTGACGGATACCCCGCTCGGCAGCCTGTTGCAACAGGCCGCCCGCAGCCTGCGCGCCCAGCCCGACCTCGCCCCGCGTGACCCGGCCGCGCGCCAGGCCACCCTCGAGTTCATGCAGCGGATCGGCGACCAGGTCGAGCGCAGCCAGCTGGCGACCGCCCTCTCCCAGGGGGCGGCCGGTGCGGCGGCCGGGACGCAAACCGGCCCCAACCAGCCGACCTGGTTGCTGGAAATCCCGCTGCAGTTGGCCAACGAGGCCCACACGCTGCGCCTGGGGATACGCGAGGAAGACGAGTCGGGCGAGGCGCGTGACGGCGGTGGCCGTTGGCGAATCGATCTGGCGATGGAATGGCCCCGGCTGGGCCCGCTACATGCCGCGCTGGTGATGCAGGGCGAGCAGATCGACGTCGACTTGTTCGCCGATCAACCGGAGACGGTCAGCCTGCTCGAGAGCACGCGCCCGACGCTGGCCAAAGCGTTGTCCGATTCCGGCCTCACGCCCGGGCGCCTCGGCGCCTACCCCGGCCCGCCCCCGGCAAGCGCGCGGGCACGGCTCGAACCCGACACGAGCGGGGCGGCGGGCTCGTCCGCACCCCGTGGCTTTCTGAGTGAGCAGGCATGATGGAACGCGACGAGACGCGCCATACCCAGTCGAAACCGCGGCGCGCCATCGCGCTGGCCTACGACGGCACGGACGTGCCGCAGGTGGTGGCTACCGGACAGGACGAGCTGGCCCGTCGCATTATCGAGGTGGCCCGCGAGAACGACGTCCCGGCGGTGGAAGACCCGATGCTCGCTCGGGCCCTGGCGGAGATCGATCTGGGCGACCGCATCCCCGAAGCCCTGTTCCGGGCGGTGGCCGAGGTGCTCAGCTACGCGCTCTACGTCAACGACCGCCATGAGGAGGTACTGCGTCGCGCCCGCGAACGGGTGGATGAACGCGACCGCAATCGGGACCAGGAGTGAGTCGCAACGCCGCCGGACACGAAAAAGCCCGCCGTGAGAGGCGGGCTTTTCCAACGCTATGGTGGGGTGACTGATGGGATTCGAACCCACGACCACCGGAATCACAATCCGGGGCTCTACCAACTGAGCTACAGTCACCATCGAAAGGTTTTCACCGTTCATCCTGGTGCGCTTATGGCGCGCCCGGCAGGACTCGAACCCGCAACCCTCGGCTTAGAAGGCCGATGCTCTATCCGGTTGAGCTACAGGCGCAAGTTTCGGCTAATTCACTGGTCGGAGTGGAGGGATTCGAACCCCCGACCACCTGGTCCCAAACCAGGTGCGCTACCAGACTGCGCTACACTCCGTTCGCCGTCATCGCGCAAACGCGCCTCGTCCGCCGGAGCGGTTTCGGCCCGTGCCGGTGACGAAGGTGCGCCATGATAGGCATCGACCGGGGCCAAGTCAATTGCCCCCGGGAAGCTCCGAACCGATCTCCCCGGATCGGCGGTCAGTGACGCCCCGCGCGGATCAGGCCGCCCAGGCCGCGATCCTCCAGCGCCTGGTTCAGCAGGGTGCGAATCTCGGCGGGCCGTTCGCAGCGCATGGCCTCCTCGAGCAACGCCTGGGCATCGGCGTGCGAGAAGCTGCGGATCACCCACTTGATCCGCGGCAGCGACCCGGCGCTCATCGACAGCGAATGGATGCCCATCCCCAGTAGCAACACGGCCCCAAGCGGGTCGCCGGAAAGCTCGCCGCAAACGGCCACTTCGCAGTCCTGGCGCGCGCCAGCGGAGCAGACGTCACGGATCGCGGCGAGCACCGCCGGATGCAGGGCGTCGTAGCGCGAGGCGACCCGCTCGTTGTTACGGTCGATCGCGAGCAGGTACTGGGTCAGATCGTTGGTGCCGATGGAGAGGAAGTCGCAGCGGCTGGCCAGCGCGTCGGCCTGGTAGACCGCCGAGGGCACCTCGATCATCACCCCGATCTTGGGCCGCTGGATCTCGCCGACCTCCTCGGACACCTCGTCGAACGCCTGGGCGATGTAGGCCAGCGACTGGTCGAGCTCGTCGACCGCCGAGATCATCGGCAGCAGGATATGCAAATTGTTCAGGCCCGCCGAGGCCTTGAGCATCGCCCGGATCTGGGTGAGGAAGATCTCCGGGTGGTCCAGCACCAGCCGGATGCCACGCCAGCCGAGGAACGGGTTGTCCTCGCGGATGGGGAAATACGACAGCGGCTTGTCGCCACCCACATCCAGCGTGCGTAGCACCACGGGCTTGCCGGCGAAGGTCTCGAGCGCCTCGCGGTAGATATGCGCCTGCTCCTCCTCGCCGGGGAACTGCTTGCGGATCTGGAACGGCACCTCGGTGCGGTACAGGCCGATGCCCTCGGCACCGACGGTCAGCGACGGCGCCATGTCCGAGAGCAGGCCGATGTTGACGTGCATGGCGACACGCACGCCGTCGGAGGTCAGTGCCGGCTCGTCGCGCAGGGCGGCGAGCTCTTCGGTCAGCTCCGCCTCCTCGCGGGCCAGCCGCTGCATCTCCTCACGGAGCGAGCCGCGCGGACGGACCACGACCAGGCCGCGATAGCCGTCGACCACCACCTCCTTGTTGCGCAGCCGGGAAATTGGCAGGTCGGACACACCCATCGCCGCCGGCACACCCAGTGCGCGGGCGAGGATCGCGAGATGCGAGGAGCCCGAGCCGGTCGAGGAGACGATGCCGACCAGCCGCTCGGTGGGCACCTCGGCCAGGTGCGAGGCGGACAGGTCATTGCCCACCAGCACGATCTGATCCGGCCACTCGGTCGGCCCGGCACTCTCGGCGTGCAGCTTGTGCAGCACCCGGTTGCCCAGATCGCGGATGTCCTGGGCCCGTTCACGCAGGTAGGCATCGCTCATCTGCTCGAACACCGCCGCGTGCTCGGCGATCGCATCGCGCAACGCGGCCCCGGCCCACTGGCCCGCGCGGATGTGCTGCTCGATCGCCTCGACCAGCGAGCCACCCGAGAGCATGCGGATGTAGGCATCGAACAGCAGGTTCTCCTCCTCGCTACCGGAGGCCCGCGCAAAATCGATCTTGAGTTGCTCGAATTCCTGGCGGACCGCCTCGATGGCGCTGTCGAGCACGCCCAACTCGTGGTCGATGTCGTCGACCTCGCGATCCTCGACCATCTCCAGCGACTGGCCGTCGGCGACCACCACCGCGGTGCCGAAGACCACGCCCGGCGAGCCCGGTAGGCCGCGGGCGGAGAACGCCGAATCGAAGCCGCCCGGCTCGTTGCCGGTGCGCATCAGCTCGCCGCTGGCGCGGGCGTGACGGATGGCGGAGGCCAGCTGCGTGGCCAAGGTGACCACGAAGGACTCCTGGTCGTCTGAGAAGCGGCGGCGCTCGCGGGCCTGGACGACCAGCACGCCCAGCACGTCGCCGCGGTGGATGATCGGCACGCCCAGAAAGCCGTGGTAGGGCTCCTCGCCGATGTCGGTGACGAACTTGAAGGCCGGGTGGAGCGAGGCGTCCTCGAGGTTGATCACCTCCGCCCGGCGCGCGACCAGGCCGACCAGACCCTCGTCGAGGGCCAGCGAGACCTGGCCGACCATCGACTTGTTCAGGCCCTCGGTCGCCTGCAGCACCAGGCTGGGCTCGACGGCCTCGGCCTCGTCGCCGCCCAGCACGTAGACCGAGCAGACCGAGACGTCGAGCGCCGACTGGACCCGGCGGGCAATCAGGTCGAGCGCCGCCCGCAGGTCCGCCGACTTCGAGACCTCGGTGACGATCTGGCGGAGTTCATCGAGCATCGCGATGCCCCGCCGCGGCCAAGCCGGCCGGTGACGCCTGCTCGATGCGCCGCTCGAGCTGTTCGGGCAGGCACTCGTCCGGGCATTCGGCGGGCACGCCCTCGAGGAAAGGGGCGAGCTGGTGCAACGCCTGGAAATAGACGGTGCGCTTGAAGTAGATCACTTCGGGCAGGATCGACCAGAACGGACGCCATTCCCAGCCGTCGAATTCGGGCTTGTGGGAGGCATTGAGATCGAAGGCGCTCTCGTCGGTGCGCAGGCGCAGCAGGAACCATTTCTGCTTCTGACCGATGCAGACGGGATGGACGTGACGACGCACCATGTTGCGCGGCAGGCGGTAGCGGAGCCAGCCGCGGGTCCAGGCCATCACCGAGACGTGCTCGGGCAGCAGCCCCACCTCCTCGCGCAGCTCACGGTACATGGCCTCCAGCGGCCGCTCCTCGGCGTTGATGCCGCCTTGCGGAAACTGCCAGGAACGATGCCCGACCCGCTTGCCCCAGAAGACCTCGCCTCGCTGGTTGCACACGATGATCCCGACATTGGGTCGAAAGCCGCTACGGTCAATCACGATTCCACTCTTGCAAAAGTCAGTCGCCAGAAATGGCGGGGCGCGCGGCCCCGCAGGGGCAAACCGCCGAGCCGGCACGAGGCCGTCCGCGGTCACCCAAGTGTCATTGATTCTTTCACAAAACCCCGGGGCGATAAACCGACGCGACCGGGCGCCTAGGCAGGCGCGGGTCACGACGAGTCCGGGGGACTGTCCGCCCCGCCACCCGGCGACGGCGGCACTCCTCCCGATCCCCGCGCCGGCGCCCTTTCGCCGGACCGAAACCCTCGTGCTCGACCGGCCCCGCACCGCCTTGCCGCCCGTCGGACCAAGATCCACACGGGATGGGGTATCATGCGCGCCCGTCGACCCGGCCACGGCCGGGATGCAACGCGATCATGACGGCAGGCGCACCGCGCCCTGCCGCCAGGAGGCCTTTCGTGAAACTCGCCATCTTCGACCTCGACAACACCCTGCTCGCCGGTGATTCCGATCACGCCTGGGGTGCCTTCATGACCGAACACGGCATTGTCGACGCCGACGACTACGCGCGGCACAACGACGAGTTCCTGCGCCACTACCAGCAGGGCACGCTCGACATCGACGCCTACCTGCGCTTTGCGCTGGCACCACTGGCCGAGCACCCGGCCGAGGACCTGGAGGCCTGGCGGGCCGAGTTCATCGAGAGGGACATCCGCCCGCTGATCACCCCGGCGGCGCGCGAGCTGGTCGAATCCCATCGCCGCCGCGGGCACACCCTGATGCTGATCACCGCGACGAACGCCTTCGTCACCGGTCCGATCGCCGAGCTGTTCGACATCCCGCACCTGCTGGCCACCGAGCCCGAACGCCGTAATGGCCGCTACACGGGTCGCTACACCGGCACGCCGACGTTCCAGCACGGCAAGATCCTCGCGCTCGAGGAATGGCTGGAGACCCAGCAGGTGCGCCCGGAGGAGACCTGGTTCTACTCGGATTCGCGCAACGACCTGCCACTGCTCGAGCAGGTCGACCATCCCGCGGCGGTCGACCCGGACCCGGTGCTGCGCCGCGAGGCCGAGGCGCGCGGCTGGCCGGTGCTGGCACTCAACGTCGTCGAGGAACCGGCGGGGTAGGACGAAAAACGCCCCCGGCATCACACCGGGGGCGTTGACGGTGGCGCGCTCGAGGCGATCAGGCGGTCGGCAGGGTCACGCCGCGCTGCCCCTGGTACTTGCCGCCCCGGTCCTTGTAGGAGGTCTCGCAGACCTCGTCGGACTCGAGGAACAGCATCTGCGCGACACCCTCGTTGGCGTAGATCTTCGCCGGGATGGGCGTGGTGTTGGAGAACTCCAGCGTCACGTGGCCCTCCCACTCCGGCTCGAGCGGGGTGACGTTGACGATGATCCCGCAGCGGGCGTAGGTCGACTTGCCCAGGCAGATGGTCAGCACGTTACGCGGGATACGGAAGTACTCGACCGTATGCGCCAGGGCAAAGGAATTGGGCGGGATGATGCAGACGTCGGAATGCACGTCGACGAAGCTGCGCTCGTCGAAGGCCTTGGGGTCGACGATGGTGGTGTTGATGTTGGTGAACACCTTGAAGTGGTTCGAGCAACGCACGTCGTAGCCGTAGCTCGAGGTCCCGTAGGACACCATCGGCTCGGCCTTGCCGTCCGGGCCGGGCATGCTGCGCACCTGACCGGGCTCGAACGGCTCGATCATGCCGTGCTCCTCGGCCATGCGACGGATCCAGCGATCGGACTTGATACTCATTCGGTCATCCCGTTGCAGAAGTTGCCTCAAGGGGCGATGCCGTCGGGCCTTCCCGTGGCAAAGCGCGTATGCTTGCGACAAAACAGCGGGTTGTCAACCGGCCCGGGTCGGCCCGGGATCGAGGCGACCACGCAACTTTTGCGAGCCCCCCCGGTCTGCATGAAGGAATATCGTTCGACATGCCGTTTCACTCTGAACAAGGGATTATGCGAAACATGCAAGGCACTCTCCTCACCTTTCCCCGTCTCTTTCCGTCGGCACCGCGCTCGCGCCTGATGGGGCCGATCGCGGCCCTGGCCGTCGCTCTGTTCCTGAGCGGCTGCGCGAGCGCGCCGACAACCCAGAACGGCGATGGCGGCGCCGACCAGGGCAGCCAGTCCAGCGATCAGACCGAGGGCTACGACAAGTACGAGACCACCCAGGAGGCGGTCGACTTCCTGGGCGGTTCGGCCGAGGGCATCGCCCGGGCGGTCGACCGCGCCTTTGCCGACTACGGCCGTCCCAACGCCATCATCAAGGGCGAGGAAGGCGGCGGCGCGATCGTCGTCGGCCTGCGCTACGGCATGGGCGAGTTCATGGCGAAGTCCGGCGAGAAACAGACCGTCTACTGGCAGGGACCGTCGGTCGGCTGGGACTTCGGTGGCGATGCGGGCCGGGTGTTCATGCTGGTCTACAACCTGCCGCGCCCGGACCTGATCTTCCAGCGCTTCGCCGGCGTCAACGGCTCGGCGTTCGTCGTCGGCGGGGTCGGCATGCAGTACCTGCGCAGCCAGTCGATCGTGGTCGCCCCGATTCGCGTCGGCGTCGGCCTGCGACTGGGGGCCGGCGTGGGCTACACGCAGTTCACGCAGGAACAGTCCTACAACCCGTTCTGACCCGCACCGACTCACTGACCACGAAAAGCGCCGACCTCCCCGGAGGCCGGCGTTTTTTTGTTTGAGGCAGGCAGGATGGGTTCCACCCCTTGCACCCACCCCTACGGTCTACTATAAGCTGCGTGTTTGCCTAGATAGCCAACCCTTATCCTCATTAACGGCAAGGAGCATCCCGTGACGAAAACCAATCGAATCGCCCCCGCCCTGCTGACCATCGCCGGGCTCTCTCTGATCACCGTCCCCGCGCAGGCGGGCGAAGCCCCCTCGCCGGCGGTGCAGGCGCAACTGCAGGAGTACAAGGCCACCATGCAGGCGTTCGGCACGACCCTCAAGGGCGAGCTGCAGGCCGCGATGAAGGAAGGTGGTCCCATGGCCGCCGTGCAGGTGTGCAACGAGCGCGCCCCGGAAATCGCCGCGGACATGAGCCAGGAAAGCGGTTACACCCTGCGTCGCACCAGCCTCAAGCCGCGCGCCACGCCACCCACCGACTGGGAGCGCGCGGTGCTCGAGGAATTCGAGGCACGCCAGGCCAACGGGACGCCAGTCGCCGAGATCGCCTGGCACGAGGTCAAGGAGATCGACGGCGAGCAGCAACTGCGCTTCATGAAGGCGATTCCCACCGAGGGCGTCTGCCTGACCTGCCACGGTCAGGACGTCGACCCGAAGCTCAAGGCCGAGATCGACCGCCTCTACCCGGACGACCAGGCGACCGGGTTTGCCGAGGGTGACATCCGCGGCGCCTTCTCGATCAGTGCGGCGCTCGAGCAGTAACCCCCCTAGGGTAGGTCTGCACCAGCGGCCCAACGACAAACGCCCCGGCGTGGCCAACCACGCCGGGGCGTTTTTCATGGCGAAGGCCAAGTGGCGGGTCAGTCTTCCGGCGTCTCGACGTCGTCCTGTGCCGGCACCTTGCCACCCGGTCCGTCGGGCTTCTGGCCGCGACGGGAGTTGCGTTCCGATTCGGTCTCGTAGTCCTCCGCCACGCGCTCGTCCTTGAGCAGGTGCACGTTGGCCGGGGGCGAGGTGCCGTCCTTGTCCACGCCGAAGTACAGCGTGGTGTGCGGGAACGGGATCTCGATGCCGGCCTTGTCGAAATACATCTTGACCAGGCGGTTGTAGGCCCGCCCGACGGCCCACTGGTCGCCCGGCGTGGTCTTGATCATCACCCGGATATTGACCGAGCTGTCGGCCAGCGCGGTGACCCCGGGGATCTCGACCGGCTCGAGGATGTGGTCCTTCCAGTCGGGATCAGCGGCGAGTTCGTCGAACGCCGCCTTGAGCTGGGCAATCGCGTCGTCGATGTTCTCGCGGTAGGCGATGCCGTACTCGCCCTTGTGGTAGGCGTACTCGCGCATGTAGTTCGAGACGATATCCACCGACGAGAACGGGATGACGTGCACGGTGCCCGACAGGTCACGCAGCGACACCGAGCGAATCGACAGGCGCTCGGCCGTGCCGGTCACGCCGGCGGCGGTGATCACGTCGCCGGTGTTGATGGCGTTCTCGATCTGGATGAACACCCCGGTGATCACGTCCTGAACCATCTTCTGCGCGCCGAAGCCGATCGCCAGGCCCAGCACGCCGGCACCGGCGAGCAGCGGGCCGATGTTCACTCCGAGCTCCGAGAGGATGATCATCGCCGTGATGGTGATCAGGGCAATGGCAATCGCGTTGCGGAACAGGGACAGCAACGTCTGCAAGCGCGCCGAGGGCATGCCGGCATCGCTGTTGAGCTTCGCCTCGATCAGGCCGGTGGCCACCAGCCAGACCATCAACGCGATGATCAGCACGATCGAGATATCGATCACGGCGGCGAGCATCCAGCGTCCGCTGTCGCTGGCCAGCCAGGCGAACATGTCGACCAGGTTCCAGACCGAGAGCACGCCGAACAGCGCGACGATCCCGATCACCACCCGGACGATGCGCAGGATCAGCGGCACGTAGGTGTTCAGGCGCAGTTGCAGGGTCGGCATCCGGTGCAGCCATCGTTCGGGCACGCGCACCCCTCGGCCGATCCACTGGGTCAGCATGGCGGCAATGAAGATGGATGCACCGACGATGATCGCGGTGTTGAAGGTCGCCAGGGCGACGAACGGCAGCGATTCGCCGGGCCGGGTGATCGCCACGACGAACACGCCGGTGGCATAGATCATCGCCAGCCAGTGCCAACTGACGGCCAGCAGGCGAAAGGCCCAGGAGGCCACCGGCTGACGGCTGCGCTCGGCGCGCGTCAGCAGCGCGCCGCCCACCATTCCACGCGCCTTCCACAAGCGGCTCCAGGTATAGGCGAGCGCCAGGACGGCCACGCCCCAGCCGACCGCGCTGGCGAGATCGTCGCGCTCGGCAAGCTCGATGGCCGGCACGAGCAGGATGCCGGCGTAGCCGGTGAACCAGATCACGCGTGACAGCCAACCCGACCAGAACCGCGAATCATCCTCCGACAGGCGGAACAGGCGCAGGCCGGGCGATGCCGGGGCGAAGGCCGTGCCGATCAACAGCCGGGCCGCCTCGACCACGACGAACGCCTGCAGGGCCAGCCCCAGGACCGCGCCGGTGGTCTTGTCGCCGTCGGCCAGCCACCACACGCTGGCCTGGGCAGCCACGTAGGCGATGGCGAGCAGGACGACGCCGAGCGCGAGACTCGCGAGCACCGCGACACCGGTGCGGAACAGGCGATGCCGGGAGTTCGCCGACCGCGCGTAGGCATCCAGGCGGCGCCACACGCCGCCCAGCAGCCGTCGGCCGATCGCGAGCACCAGGTAGGCGATCACGAGCGCGGCCAGCACCCGCCAGGCAATCTGGCCGACCGCCACCCAATCGACGTCGACCCCGCCCTTGACCAGCCGCGAGCCCGCCCCGGCCATGTCGGCCACGGTACTGGAGACCACGCCCACCAGCCCCGAAGCGATGCCGTCGGCAATACCGGAGGCGTCCGCCGCCTGTTCGGCGTCGCTCGCCGCCCCATCGTTCGAGGATTCACCCTCGCCGGCGGACAATCGTTCGAGCTCCGCGATCAGCTCGTCGCGCTTGGCCGGATCCTTGAGCAGTTCGAGCAGACCGGCGTAGGGCCCTTCCGCGCTCGAGTCGGAACTGGAGTCGGCACTTGCCGTCCCATCGCTGGCCGCGGCCCCGGCTTGGCCACCCGCCTGCTGAGCGAGCGCGGGCCCGGCAACGATCAGCAGCAGCGAAACCACGAGGGCGCGCCACGTGGACAGCCTCGTCGACAGCCAGGCAGACACGTGGCGTCCGGGACGCTTGGCTTGTGGAACGGGGGCAGATGGCATGTAGGACGTCTCCGGCATGGGTCAAGGATCGTTGGACGATAACGGCAGCAAGCCTAGCAAAGGAATGCACCGGCAGCCGGCCGGGGCCGTGAAGGGGCTCAGCCGGCCCCACCCTCGTGGAACCACTCGTGGATGCGGGCGGCCAGCGTCGGCGAGATGCCCGGCACCTTGGCCAGCTCGGTGACACTGGCGCCCTTGAGCCCGCGGATACCGCCGAAATGCTTCAACAACGCCTGGCGACGCTTGCCGCCCACGCCGGGAATGCGCTCGAGGTCGGACTGCGTGCGCGCCTTCTGGCGGCGGGCCCGGTGACCGGTGATCGCGAAGCGATGCGCCTCGTCGCGCACCTGCTGGATCAGGTGCAGGGCCGGATCGTGCGGACTCAGGTGATCCTCGGTGTAGAGCCCCGGCGAGCCGAGCAGCGGCTGGACCAGGGTTTCCTCGCCGGGGCGTCGCTCCGGGCCCTTGGCGACCCCGATCACTCGCACGCGCCCGGCAAGCTCGCGTTCGGCCAGCACGTCGACCGCCTGGGCGAGCTGCCCCTTGCCGCCGTCGATCAGGAGCACGTCCGGCAACACGCCGGACTCGCGCACGGCGCGGTCGAAGCGGCGCGTCAGTGCCTGACGCATGGCGGCGTAGTCGTCGCCCGGCGCGATCCCCTCGATGTGGTAGCGACGGTACTGGTCCTTGCGTGGCCCATCCGGGCCGAACACGACGCAGGAGGCGACCGTCAGCTCGCCCTGGGTGTGGGAGATGTCGAAGCACTCGATGCGCTCGATCCGGTCCATGGCCAACCATTCGCCCAAAGCCTCGAAGCGACGCGTCAGCCCGCGACGACTGACCAGTCGTTCGTTGAGCGCGATGCGGGCGTTCTCCCGCGTGTCCTCGAGCCAGGCACGCGCCTTGCCCCGCCGGGGCACCAGCAGATCGACCCGGTGCCCGGCCTGTTCGGCGAACACGCCGGCCAGCCATTCCGCGTCCTCGGGCAGGTGATCGCACAGGATCCGCCGGGGCAGGTCGCGGTCGCTGTAGTAAAGACCCAGGAACCCGCTGATCACCTCGGCGGGATCGGCGTCGGCGGGCACGTCGGGGAAGAAGTGCCGCGTGCCCAGGTGTCGGCCGTCGCGAATGGTGGCCACGCCCACCGCCGAGATCCCCTGCTCGCTGACCAGCGCGATCACGTCGGCATCCCCGGACATGCCGGTGATCCCCTGCTGCTGGCTGACCGCGCGCAGCATGCCGATCTGGTCGCGCAGGGCGGCCGCCTTCTCGAAATCGAGATCGGCGGCTGCTTTCTCCATACGCGCGACCAGGTCGTCGATCAGCTTCTGGCTGCGCCCGGAGAGGAAGGCCATCGTGTCCTCGACGTCCTGGCGGTATTCGGCCTCGTCGACGTAGTCCACGCAGGGCGCCTTGCAGCGCTCGATCTGGTATTGCAGGCAGGGGCGCGAGCGGTTCTTGAACACGCTGTCCTCGCACTGTCGCACCTTGAAGACCTTTTCGAGCAGGTTGAGGGTCTCGCGCACCGCACCGGCCGAGGGATAGGGCCCGAAATACCGCCCCGGACGCTTGCGCGAGCCACGGTGGTAGGCCAGACGCGGGAACCGGTCGTTGGTGGAGACGTAGATCCAGGGATAGCTCTTGTCGTCACGCAGCAGGACGTTGTAGCGCGGCCGATGGGCCTTGATCAGGTTGCTCTCCAGGAGCAGCGCCTCGGCCTCGGTCTGGGTGGTGGTGATCTCGACGTCGGCGACCTGCTCGACCAGACGGCGCGTCTTGATCGCCGCGGGCGTGCCGCGGAAATAGCTGGAAAGACGATTCTTGAGGTTGCGCGCCTTGCCGACGTAGAGGATCTCGCCATCGGCATTCAGGAAGCGATAGACGCCGGGGCGCTCGGTCACGGAGGCCAGGAAGGCCTTGGCATCGAACCGGTCGGTCATCGAAACGGGACCGGTATCAGGCGGAGAGAACGGTGCGGCCGGCCTTGACCGCCAGTCGCAGCAGGTCGATATCGGTGCTGACGCCGAGTTTCTCGTGGATGCGGGCGCGGTAGGTGCTGATCGTCTTGGGGCTGACGCAGAGTGCCTCGGAGATCAGGGTGTTGTTCTTGCCCTCGAGGATCATGCGCAGCACCTGCTGCTCGCGGCTGGAGAGCACCTCGAAGGGATCTTCCTCGGGCCGACCGTTCTGCAGGGCGATTTCCTGGGCGATGCGGCTGGAGACATAGCGCTTGCCGTCGGCCGCCTTGCGGATGGCGCTGATCAGCTCGTCCGGGTCGGCGTCCTTGGTGACGTAGGCGTGCACGCCACAGTCGAGCACCTGGCGCGCCAGGGTCACGTCGGCCTCGGCGGTCAGGGCGACCAGGCCGAGGCGGGGATGGGCCTGGTGGGCCCGCTTGAGGCACTCGTAGCCGCCCATCCCGGGCATATGGATGTCGCAGAGGATCGCGTCGATCGCCTCCGTGCGCAGCTTGTCGAGCGCCCGCTCGCCGCTGTCGGCCTCGGCGACCACCTCGATGTCACGCACCCCGCCGATCAGGTGACTGATCGCGGCACGCACCATCGTGTGATCATCAACAATCATGACCCGAATCATCGGCAACCCTTCGTCTTGGTACGGACCAGCCCGTGTCGATTCCTCACCGTGCCTGGACTTCCGGCAGACGACCAGACCGGCCGCCTTCCCGCGCCCGGCTCCCACTCTCCCGCCACGCGCCACCCGGGGTGACGCCGACCAACCGGCAATTTACCACTGACTGTAGGGATTTTTAACCAGCGAGACGTTGTAGTACCTGGCATCGTGCGAGACCTCCTCGCCCAGCCAGGCCGGTCGGGCGAACGGCTGGTCGACGTGGTCGAGCTCCACCTCGGCGACGATCAAACCGTCGTTCTCGCCGTGAAACTCGTCGATCTCCCACAGGTGCTCGCCGTAGGTGACGAAATGCCGGGTCTTGTCGATCACCGGCCCGGTGGTCAGGTGATCGAGCATCCGTTCGGCGTCCGCCAGCGGGATCTCGTACTCGAACTCGTCGCGCGAGATGCCGAGCGTGCGGCTCTTGATGTTGAGCCAGGCCCGATCGCCGGCAATCCGTGCGCGCACGGAGACCGGCCCCTGGTCGTTGAGGTAACCCTGCACCATGCGCTCGGAGCGCTCGATCTGGTTACGCCAGGCCTCATCGGTCAGCAGGAACTTGCGTTCGATTTCCTTGGCCATGCGCGTCTCCGGGACGTGACTTGTGACGTGGTGGGCGCTCAGTAACGCAGCAGCGCCGACCCCCAGGTAAACCCGCCACCGAAGGCCTCGGTGAGGATGACGTCGCCGCGCTTGATGCGTCCGTCGCGCACCGCGGCGTCCAGCGCCAGCGGCACGGAGGCCGCCGAGGTGTTGCCGTGCCGGTCGACGGTCACCACCACCCGGTCCATCGACATGCCCAGCTTGCGGGCCGTCGCCTGGATGATGCGGATGTTGGCCTGGTGCGGCACCAGCCAGTCGATCTCGTCCGGGCTCATGCCGGCGGCCTCGACGGTCTGGTCGACGATGCGCCCGAGGGTGTTGACCGCCATGCGGAAGACCTCGTTGCCACGCATCTCGATGAAGGCGGTGCCGTCGGCCAGCCGCTCGGGATCGGTGGTCTCGGGGTCGGGCTTGGCGGTGGTCAGCAGCGACTCGTAACTGCCGTCGGCGTGGATGTCGGTGCGGATGATGCCGGGCTCGTCCGAGGCCTCCAGGACCACCGCGCCGGCGCCGTCGGCGAACAGCACACAGGTGTTGCGGTCCGACCAGTTGACGATGCGCGAGAGCGTCTCGGCACCCACGACCAGCGCGCAGCGGGCCGCGCCGGTCTTGATGAACTTGTCCGCCACCGACAGGGCGTAGACGAAGCCGGTGCAGACCGCCTGCACGTCGAAGGCCGGCGGGCCGTGGATGCCGAGCTTCTGCTGCAGCAGGCAGGCGGTCGAGGGGAAGGTGCGATCGGGCGTGGTGGTCGCCACGATGATCAGGTCGACCTCTTCCGGCACCCGGCCGGCGGCCTCCAGCGCCCGGCGGGCGGCCGGCTCGGCCAGGTCGGAGGTCAGCTGGCCGTCGGCGGCGATGTGGCGCTGCTCGATGCCGGTGCGTTCGCGGATCCAGCTGTCGGAGGTATCCACGATCTGCTCGAGATCGTGGTTGGTCATGACCCGTTCCGGGAGGTAGCTACCGGTACCGGTGATGCGCGAATACGTCATGCCTGGGAACGCTCCTGCAGCAGTGTCTCCAGGCGCTGGTCGATGCGTCGCGGCACGTCCTTCTCGATCTCCCTCAGCGCGACGTCCAGCGCATTGCCGAAGGCATCCACGTTGGCCCCGCCGTGGCTCTTGATCACGATGCCCTGCAGGCCGAGCAGGCTCGCGCCATTGTAGCGGCCCGGGTCGACCCGCTTCTTCAGCCGGGCCAGTACCGGCATCGCCATCAGGGCGGCCAGCCGCGAGAACACGCCACGCTTGAACTCCTGGCGCAGGAAGTGGCTGATCATCTTGGCCACGCCCTCGCTGCTCTTGAGCGCGACGTTGCCGACGAACCCGTCACAGACCACCACGTCGACGCCACCCTTGTAGATGTCGTCGCCCTCGACGAAGCCGATGTAGTTGACCGGCCCCGCCTCGAGCCGCTCGGCAGCGCTCTTGACGGTATCGTTGCCCTTGATCGCCTCGGCGCCGACGTTGAGCAGGCCGACCCGCGGCGAGGGGTTGTCGTCAAAGGCCTCGACCAGCACCGAGCCCATCACCGCGAACTGGAACAGGTGTTCGGCATCGCAGTCGACGTTGGCGCCCAGGTCGAGCACGTGGGTGTGGCCGGATTCGTTGGGCAGCGCGGTGCAGATCGCCGGGCGTTCGATGCCCGGCAGGGTCTTGAGGACGAACTTGGCGGTCGCCATCAACGCGCCGGTGTTGCCGGCGCTGACCGCGGCCTGGGCGCGGCCGTCCTTGACCAGGTCGATCGCCAGCCGCATCGAGGAGGACTTCTTGGTCCGCAGCGCGATCGCCGGCGATTCGTCCATCGCGACCACCTGGTCGGCGTGAACGATCTCGACCCGGTCGCGGTCGACGCCGCCCTGCTCGGCGAGGTGCTGCTCGATGGTGGCCTGGTCGCCGACCAGCAGCAACGCCGCCGACGGATGGCGCGACAGGAAACGGGCGGCGGCACGAACCGTGACCTCCGGTCCGTGATCGCCGCCCATGACATCAATTGCGATCTGGCTGGTCATCGACACCCCTTGCCCACGAAAGGACCGCGCATGACGACGCTACCCGAGTCACCGGCACGAAGCCGGCGCGGGCAGGCGCTGCCGCCCGACTGGCGGGCGGCACGCGGGCAGTCGGCGAAGGAAATCAGGCGTTGTCGCCGGACTTGGTGACCACGCGACGGCCACGGTAGAAACCGTCCGGAGTGACGTGGTGACGGCGATGGGTCTCGCCGCTGGTCGGATCGATGGACAGCTGGGTGTTCTTCAGGCTGTCGTGGGCGCGGCGGGAGTCGCGCTTGGCGCGGCTGACCTTGTTCTGCTGTACGGCCATGGTTTTCTACCTCCAAAATGATCAAGACGCGCCGGGGCGCGCCTGCTAGCTTTCACGTTTTCCCTTTCCGTCACGGCGAGTCCACCGTGACACGAATTCAGTCTTTCCCGCCGGGACCCTTCTTCAGGGCGGCCAGCGCGGCGAACGGATTGTCGCCCTCGTCCTCGGCCGGCTCGGCCAGCTGCCCCGACTCGTAGGGCCGATCGGACGAGATCGGCCCGCAGGGCGCGTCGTGCACCGGCATCAGGGGCACGGCCATCAGCAGCTCGTCCTCGATCAGGTCGAGCACCTTGACGCGCCCCTCGCGCCCCAGGATCACCGGCTCGGCATCCGTTTCCACGTGCTCGGCCTGCTCCTCGCTGAACACGAAGCTCAACCGGGAGGTCGAGGCGACCGGCTGCACCACCGTCTCGCGACAGCGGGCGCACTCGAGCGCAAGCGAGGCCTTGATCGACAGCTCGGCGGCCAGCGGGTGCACCCCCTGCCCCTCGAAGAAACGCAGCCGGTAGGCGAGCCGACCGGCCTCGGGGGCCAGGTCGCGGCAGCGCGGCAGCGCCGCGATCGGCACCTCGCCAACCCGCTCGTCGCCCGACCGGCAGGCGGCGCGCACGTCGAGCGGCACGCTCAGCTGCTTGGCATCGGTCTGGCTGTCGTCAGTCGACATCGGCAACGTCCTGCGCTGGCAGACCGGGACGCACCACGGCGCCAACGGCCTTGCAAGCGGGAATCTTAATCCGCTAAGTTTACCGGCTTCTTATGCTTTCGCCAAACACTATGCCGCAGCACAAACCCAGCCTCGTCCTCGCCTCCGGGTCGGCCACCCGCCGTCAGCTGCTCGACCGACTGCAGCTGCCCTACTCGGTCGATCCCGCCGACATCGACGAGACCATCGCGGCGGACGAACCGGCGGCAGACGCCTGTCGCCGACTGGCCCGCGCCAAGGCGACCGGGTCGCCGGGCGCCACCCGGATGCGGTGGTGCTGGGCTCCGACCAGCTGCTGGCCTGGCGCGGCGGCATCCTGGGCAAGCCCGGCGATGCCGAAACCGCTCGCCGTCAGCTCGCCGAGATCGCCGGCCAGACCATCGCCTTCCACGTCGCGGTCAGCCTGGCCTGCCCCGACGGGCGGCACCTCGACTGGCACGAGACCGTCGAGGCCCGCATGCGCGAGCTTTCCGAGGCGGAAATCGCCCGCTACGTCGAGATCGAACAGCCCGTCGACTGTGCTGGCAGCATGCGATCCGAGGGCCTGGGCGTCTGCCTGGTCGAGCGCATGGACAGCCACGATCCGAGCACGATCCTTGGCATGCCGCTGATCGCCGCCGCGCGCCTGCTGCGCGAGGCCGGCCTCGACCCGTTGCGGCGCTGAGCCCGGCTCACCCGCACCCCACCCAGCCGCTGGCAACGTCCGTTTGACGACCCCGCCCCCTTGCAGTAAAACCAGCGCTCCCCCAACCCACCAAGGATGCCGACGTGACTCTGCTTATCGCCGCCCTGCTGGGCGTCATTCAGGGCGTCTTCATGTTCCTGCCGGTCAGCTCGACCGCCCACCTGGTGCTCACCCAGCACTGGCTGATCGAGAAGGGCCACGACCTGCCGCCGCCGGATAGCCCGGAGATGATCCTGTTCGACCTGGTGGTGCACGTCGGCACCCTGGTCTCGATCGTGGTGGTCTTCTGGCCGAGCCTGTGGCGCTTCACGCAGAACACGGCGAACGGTGCCCTGCACTGGGCATCGGCCGAGGGGCGTCACGAGGGCATGCCGCTGTACGTGCGGCTGTTCCTGCTCGGGATGCTGTCGGTACTGGCGACCGCGGCGATCGGCTTGGCCCTCAAGGCGACCTTCGAGCACGTCTTCGCCACCCCGATCATGATCGCCTTCACGCTGATCCTGACCGGCATCCTCTTGTGGTGGACGGACAAACTCGGGCCACGGCGGCGCGGGCTCAAGGGCATCAACGCCAAGGTGGCGACGGTGATCGGCGTGGCCCAGGGCTTTGCCCTGGTCCCGGGGCTGTCGCGCAGCGCGATGACCATCGTGTTCTCGCTGTTCACCGGCCTCAAGCGCCGCTGGGCCGCCGAATACAGCTTCTTTCTCGCCATCCCCACCATCCTGGCCGCTACCCTGGTGCAGAGCCTGGAGGTCTGGGGCGAATTCGGACTCAACGGCGTCAGCCTGGCCGCACTGGCCGTGGGCTTCGTCGTCGCGGCCCTCGTGGGCATCGTCTTCCTCAAACTGGTGATCTACTTCCTCTACCGCGCGCAGCTCAAGGTCTTCTCCTTCTACGTCTGGCTGCTGGCCGCGGCCATCCTCACCGGCTGGATCGACCTGCCGGCCTGATCACAGCAGACGCCAGCCGGTTACCGAGGCGTCCTTGCCTCAACCCGGACCAATCCGTTGGCCCGACAAACCACCGGCCTGACGGGCCACGATCCAACTCCCACTCCGGGGACCAGGACGTGAGGTTCAGTACCCCAGCCGCTTTCGGGCGATCTGGTGCAACTCCGGGGTCGCCGCCGCGCAGACGGTAGTGGTATCCAGCCCCACGCCATTGCCCTCGAGATCGGTGAACACGCCACCGGCCTCCTGGACGATCACCGACAGCGCCGCGATGTCGAGCACGTTGACGTCGGATTCGACGATCAGGTCGATCGCTCCGCGGGCCAGCAGGTGGTAGTGGTAGAAGTCGCCGTAACCGCGGGTGCGGTTGACCTCGGCGACCAGCGTCGCCAGACCCGCCCAGCCGACCGGCTGCTTGGCCAGCGTCGACAGGTTGCCCACCGACAGCGTCGCGTCGGCAAGCGTGTCGATCTGGCTGACGCGCGCGGCGCGATCCTTGAAGAACGCCCCGCCGCCCTTCTCGGCGTAGGCGTACTCGCCGAACACCGGCGCGCTGGAGACACCCAGGATGATCTCGTCGCCCTGCATCAGTGCGATCTGCGTGGAGAAGAACGGGTACTCGCGCACGAAGCTCTTGGTGCCGTCGATCGGGTCGACCAGCCAGGTGAACTCCGCCTCGGGGCGCGTCTTGCCGGTCTCCTCGCCGTAGAAGCCGTGGTCCGGGAAGGCATCCAGGATCACCGCCTTGATCGCCTTCTCGGTCTCCACGTCCGCCACCGTCACCGGCGTGGCATCTTCCTTGATCTCGATCTCGACGTTCTGCTGCCAGTAGCGACGGACGACGGTTTCGGCGGCGCGGGCGGCAGCCAGCGCGGTTTCGAGGTATTGGCTCTGCATGACGCGTTTCCTGGTTTTCTTCTGGATTTCGTGCCGGATACCGGCGTGATGGGCGGCATTGTACCCGAGCTCCCATCCCGCGCGAGTCAGCGCCGCATGCCGCGCAGCCACTTGAAGACATTGATCAGGGAGGACAGCGCCTGGGCGACGTAGGTGAAGGCCGCCGCGCGCAGGATACGGCGCGCCGGGCGGCGGTCGGCCCGTTTCAACAGCCCCGCCTCCTTGAGCATCGGCAGGGCGCGGTTGAAGCTGGCATCCAGTTCGGTGGGCAGGGTCGCCAGATGGGCGAAAACCGGCACGGCCATGGTCATCACGCCGGCGGCGAACATGATCAGACCGGCGAGTGGCCCCTTCTGGATCACTGAGACCACGGGGATGGCGACCAGGATCCAGCCGGCGATGCGCTGCGCCCACTGGGTGCGCTCGACCACCTCCTGGCGACGCAGGAACGGCGGGTACTTCTCGGCGTCCTGCAAGGCGTGCCCGACCTCGTGGGCGGCCACGGTGATCGCCGTGAGCGACCGGCCCGAGAAGTGGGTCGGCGACAGGCGCACGGCCCGGTCGGCAGGGTCGTAGTGATCCCCCGATTTGGTCTGCTCGACCAAAACGTACTCGAGGTGGTGCCGGTCGAGCAGGTAGCGGGCCAGATCGGCGCCGCTGAAGTCGAAGCGATCCGCCGGCTCGCTGTGACGCCGCATCACCTGCCCCACCCACCAGCCGGGCAGGTAGGAGAGCGCGGCCATCAGGCCCAGGCCAATGAGCAGACCGATACCCATCAGCGCTCGGGCCGCCCGCGATCGATCTGATAGATCAGGTCGCCCGACTGCGACTCGGCACCGCTGGAGAGCTCCAGGTGCAGGAACTTGTTGATGCGATAGCGCGTGATCACCTCACCGACCCCGTCGAAAACGCCCACGGCATAGCGGACCAGCAGATTCTCCCCGATGCGCTTGCCCACGCTCAAGCGCGTGCCACCAACCCCGTCGTCGGAGGTCAGCCCGATCTCGTCGAAACCGAACACGCTGTTGATCTGCTGGGCCAGGTCATCGCCCTGGCGAATGCCGAGCCCGGCGATGGCATTGAGCAACAGCGAGGCATCGGCATCGCTGCCGGCCGACAGGCGTCGTCCGGTCAGCAGCAGCGAGAGGGCATCGCTGGGCGAGGTCGGCGGGCGCGAGAACACCTCGGTCTCGGGGGATTCCAGCTCGCCGGCGATCGACAGGCCCACCACGGTGCCATCCTCGTCGTCGATCTCGCGGGTGGCCACCACGTCCAGGCCGGGCGCGGTCAACGGTCCCGTGAATATCAATCGGCCGCGCTCGACCGAAAGCGTCTGCCCATAGGCCTCGTAGCGCCCGTCCTCGAGGCGGATCTCGCCGAACGCCCCGGGCGATTCGCCCGGTCGCAGGCGGATGTCCAGCCCGCCGGTCAGGCGCGTGGCGAAGCCCTGGCCGCGCAGGCTGACCTCGTCACCGAGGATTACCTCGATATCGCCGGTGAGCGGATACGCCGCGCCTTGCGCCTCGGTCTCCTCGCCCACGATCACCAGGTCCTCGGAATTGCCGCGGGCGTTCTCGGGCAACTCCCCCAGGTTGGCGATCGCCAGCGGCACATGGATCGCCCCGCCGATACGACCGCCATCGGGGGTCAGGTCCAGGGAGATATCCGGGCGCGCGTCCACGGCCAGGGTCGGCAGACGCAGCACCGGGATGGCCTCGCCGGCCAACGTGGCCGCCAGCTGCCAATCATCCAGCGCCGTCAGCCGACCGCCGCCATCCAGCGTGATCCGTCCGCGGCTTCGGGGGGACTCGGTCTCGTCGACCCGTCGCGCCGAGAATACCGGCCGGGGCGGGGTCTCGGCCTCGCCCAGCAATTCCCCGTCAAGCGACAGCGCACCGTCCGGGTCGACGGTGAGCTCGAGACGTCCGTCACGGTATTCCGTGCCGGTCGGGATCGAGGCAAAGGCCAGCTTCTCGCCCCGCAATCGCCCGGACAACCGCGGGGCATCCAGCCGCCCGGCGGCGACCAAACGCCCGCTCAGCGTGCCCGCCAGGTCACTGACCGGCACGTCGAGCGGCCCGAACAGTCGGTCGGCCAGGTCGAACAGGCGCGCCAGGTCCGCCTCGTCGATCGCCATCTCGCCGTCCAGCGTGCCGTCATCCAGGCGGGCCTCGCCCTGTCCCTCGAGCACGAGCCAGTCCTCGATGCCTGCCTGCAGGGAGGCGTCCACCCGCTCGTCGGCGAGACGGACCGACAGCTCGGCGTCGTCATAGGCGATCACCGCGTCATTCCCCTCGCCATCCGGTGTGGCATCTGCAGCCTCGAGATCGTCTCGACCGGCAAACCGGATCTCGCTGGCCGGCAGACGCAACGCCATGTTCGCCGAGCGCCCGGCCTCGTCCAGGCGGCCTTCGGCGTCGACCGAGACGCGTCCCGGCCAGTCGACCGCGTCCGTCGCCGCGGGCCACTGTTGCCACAGGGCCGCCAGCGCGAGATCGCCCTCGAGCCGAGCGCTGAGCTGCGGCCCGGCACGCTCGCCGGTCAGGCACAACGCGCCGGCCTGCTCGGCATCGAGGCCGGGCACGTCGGGCCGCAGGCACAGCGACTCGAGCCGCTGCGCCGCCGGGCTCACCGACAGGTCGGCCGGGGCGCGCAGTCGCCAGGGGTGTCCGGCGGGCAGCCCCAGATCCAGCCGGGTCAACTGCCCCTGCCAGTCCATGGCGTCGGCGGCCTCTCCTTCTCCGGCCTGTTGCCAACCGCCTCGGGCGCCCAGACGCAACTCGACCGGGCCGTCGACCTCCAGCGTGGCGCGATGCGCGGAGGGACTGCCCTCCACCGCCAACGCCAACCGATCGAACAGCGTCTCACCGCTGGCCGGGGCAAGCGCGCCGGTATCCAGCGAGACCCGCATGCGCCGCTCGACCAGCGCCGTCTGCCCGTCGGCCGGATCGATCACCGCGGAGGCTCGTGCCCGGTCGAGGGCGTAGCCCGCCAGCCGCAACCCGTCGATGCGGGCATCGAGCCGGCCCGCCGGGGCGAGTATCGGCCCCGAGGCAGCCATCTCGACGTCGATCGCACCCCGGGCCATTCCGGTCTGCAGGGGCGACAGATCCACCCCGGGCAGCCGCTCGACGAGATCCCACGGCAATGCCGCCAGGTCGGGCACCGCCAGCCTGCCCTGCACGCCATCGAGTTGCCATTGCGCCCAGTCGGACTCGAGATCCAGTGCCCCGGAGGCATCCAGCACCGCACCCGGCGCGGCGAGGGTCAGCGGCTGGAGCGCCAGGCGGCCGGCATCCAGCTCGGCGCCAAGCTCAAGGGCCACGGCCCGCCGCGGGCGGTCATCCCGACGCTCGACCAGTTCCAGGCGGCCGTCCTCGAGACGTGCGCGAACGGCCGACAGCCACTCGGCGCCGGTCAGGGGGCGGTTCCAGTCCGGCAACTCGGCCTCCAGTCGCCCGCCACTGGCCAGGTGAACCGGATACGTCCCGTCCGCCCCGCCGGCCAGCGGCAAGGCGTCGATCTGCCAATCGGCGCGCAAACGACGTTCGGCATCGAGACGACCATCCAGGCGCAGCTCACCACCCCCGGCCCGGCCCGACACCCGTGCCTCGGCCCGGGTGTCGTCGAGGCGCAACTCGATATCGACGGTCTCGATCGACTCGCCTGCCAGATCGCCTGACAGGCCGTCCACCGATACCGATCCCTCGACCGGCAACCAGCCATCGACCATCGCGAGCGCGGTGGCAAAATCGAACGAAAGCGACCCCGGGGTCCCCGGTGCCGCCCAGGCCGGGTTGAGCGACTCGCCCCGACCGGTCAACTCGAGCCGTGCGGTCGGCGACCATCCGGCCGTGCCGGAGACTTCCAGTCGCCCACCCAGCCCATCGGCGACCAGCTGATCGATCGTCAGCCGGTCTTGATCCAGTCGCAGGCGACCACAGAGCGCGGCCGGCAGGCCATCCGCTCCCGTCCAGGCCAACCGAGGTTTCAAGTCCATCTCCCCCAGCAAGTCACCATTGACGTCGATCTCACCGGATAGCCAGCCCTGCGGGTAATCGAGCAACACATCGGCATGGCCGATCAGGGCCATGTCCCCGGCCGGCTCCAGCGCCACGGCGGCGCGCGCATCCAGCCGGATGCCGTCGGGCAGGCGCAGGTCCAGTTCGTCGAGGTCCACTTCCAGGCGCGTGCGCTCGGCACGGGCATCCAGCAACGCCGCCAGTCGTCCGCGCGGCACCTCGTAGCGCCGTTCGCCCTGCACGACCACCAGCCGATCGACGAGCACCCGCTCGAGCACCAACGACAGCGGGGGCAGGGACAGGTCGGCCGGATCGAACGGCTCGCCGGCAGGGGCCGCAGGATCGGATGGCGGCAGCTCAAGGTGGACGTCGCGCACGGCAAGTTCCGGCAGCCGCAGCCCGCCGCGCCACAAGGCCGCGGGATCGATCTGCACACGGGCCTCGCCGATCGTGGTGCTGGCGCCCTGCTCCGGTGCCCACTGGATCTCGTCGAGCGCCAGCCCGCGCCAGAGGGTGCCGCGGGAGGCGCCGACCGACAGCGCCGGCAGGTGGCGCTCGGCCTGTGTCAGTGCCCACTGCACCCCGCCGGGGGTCGCGGTCAGCCACCAACCGGCAGCGGCCGCGAGGATGACCAACAGCACGGCGGACCAGCCGGCGATCAGCACCAGCCGCCGCAGCCAGGCCAGCGATGTCAGGAAGGCCGATGCCGTGCTCAAAACGCCGCCCCCAACCCGAGGTGCAGCATCGGCAGGCCATCGGTGCCGTCGAGCGGCTGGGCAAGATCGACCCGCAGGATGCCCACCGGCGAGCGCCAGCGCACCCCCACCCCGGCCCCGGTCTTGAGCTCGGCCTCGGGGTCGGTGTAGGCGTTGCCGGTGTCGACGAAGGCGGCGACGTACCAGTCATCGCCGACCACCGGGACCATGGCCTCGAGGCTGCCGGCCAGCAGGTACTTGCCGCCGGTGAAGAAGCGCAACGAGCGCGGCATCTTGTCGAACTCGTCGGTCACGATCACGCCGGCCTCGCCGCGGGCGGCGAGGATCCAGTCGCCCACCGGCAGATAACCGCCGGCAAAGGCCCGGCCACGGACGAAGCTCGCCGCCGAGGCGACCGGCTCGGCCGCCCCCTGCAGGGAGACATCGACCACTACGCCCTCGGTGGGAAACAGCGGGTCGTCGAGTCCCTGATAACCCAACCGACCCCCGACGATGGCAAAGCCGTTCGATTCGGCCGGATCGTCACCGTAGCGGGTGCGATCAAGCAGGTACTCGGTAAACAGCGAGCGCGTCCACGGATCGGTCTCGCGCACCCACTGCACGCCGGTGGCCGCCGCGGTGGTGAGGATGTCGTTGTTGTCCTCGCGGGTGACTCGCGCGTAGATGTCGAACCGCTCGCGCAGCGGGTCGGTGGCCCGCGGGATGGTGTAGCTGGTGTCGAGGCGCTGCTCGATCGCGGAGAGCTCGGTGCGCGCCGACCACTGGTGGCCGCGCTTGTTGACGTAGCGGCGCGTGACCTTGGCCCCCACGCGCGGGCCGACGTCGGTGGCGTAGCCGGCGCGCAGCTCGTAGGAGGTGCGCGGGTTGCGGTAGGTGGTGATCTCGACCGGCACCTCGCGATTCTCGCGCTCGTCGAGTTTGGGACGCACCGCGACCGACTCGAAGTACGCCGTGCCGGTGAGGTTCTGGTTCATCGCGAGCAGGTCGCGGCTGGTGTAGGGCGCGCCCTCGGGCACCCCGGTCAGGCGCCGGGCCAGCTCCGGCTCGAGGATCGACTGCTCGATCGTCACCTCGCCGAAGCGATAGCGCGGCCCCGCCTCAAGCGTGAGTGCGATGCGTGCCGATTGCGTGGCCGGGTCGACCACCAGTTCGCGGCGCGTGTAGCGCGCGTCGAGGTAACCCGCCTTCTGCACCCGGCCGAGGATGCCGTCGCGCAGGGCGTCGTAGGCGGCCTGATCGAGGGGGTCCCCGGTCGAGGGGCGCCGCTCGGCGACGAACTCGCTGACCGACTCGATCTCCTCGATCGCCTCGGGCAGCTCAATGCTCACCGACTCGACGGTGGTTACCGGCCCGGCGTCGATGTCGAGCGCCGGATCGCGGCAATCCTCACGCGACTGGATCGACGGGCGGATGGTGGCGTTGAAGTGCCCGTAGGCCTGCAGGGCCTCCTCGGCCGCCTGACTGGCGGCATCGAGGTAACGCCGGATATGCGCGGTGCTGGCCTGGCAGGAAAAACCGATGCGCGGCACCGACAGGCCGACGTTGGTGACCAGGCGGGTCTCCGACAGGCCGGTGAGCTGCAGCTGGGGGCTGGCCGCGGCGACAAGGCCGGGCAGGAGCAGCAACGCCGCGGCCAACCCGCGGGTGACCCGCCTGTCGACCGCTCGCCCGTTGCCGCCCCGGCTTCCCTGGCCACCTGACCGGACCCCGTGGTCCGACATGGCGGGCTACACCACCTCGGCGAGATCGCCGTTGCGTTCCAGCCAGGCGCGGCGGTCGGCGGCGCGCTTCTTGGCGAGCAGCATGTCGAACACCTCGATGGTGTCGTCGCCCTCGACCTTCAACTGCACCAGCCGGCGGGTGGCCGGGGCCAGCGTCGACTCGCGCAGCTGCACCGGGTTCATCTCACCCAGGCCCTTGAAGCGGGTGACCTGGATCTTGCCGCGGCGCTTTTCCGCCTCGAGGCGATCGATGATGCCGTCGCGCTCGTGTTCGTCGAGCGCGTAGAAGGTCTCCTTGCCGATGTCGATGCGATACAGCGGCGGCATGGCGACGAAGACGTGCCCGGCATCCACCAGCGAGGGGAAGTGGCGCAGGAACAGCGCCGAGAGCAATGTGGCGATGTGCAGACCGTCGGAGTCCGCGTCGGCGAGGATGCAGACCTTGCCGTAACGCAGCTTGGAGAGATCGTCCGAACCCGGCTCCAGGCCCAGTGCCACGGCGATGTCGTGCACCTCCTGGCTGGCCAGCACCTGGGAGGGATCGGTCTCCCAGGTGTTCAGGATCTTGCCACGCAGCGGCATGATCGCCTGGAAATCGCGGTCGCGGGCCTGCTTGGCCGAGCCGCCGGCCGAATCGCCCTCGACCAGGAACAGCTCGGTGCGCGAGAGATCGGTGGAGGCGCAATCGGCCAGCTTGCCCGGCAGCGCCGGACCGCTGGTGACCCGCTTGCGGGCGACCTTCTTCTCGCTCTTGATGCGGCTCTGGGCCGACTCGATCGCGATCTGGGCGATCTTCTCACCCGTCTCCGGGTGCTGGTTGAGGTAGAGCGACAACGCGTCCTTGACGACGCCGCTGATGAAGGTGGCCGATTCGCGCGAAGACAAGCGCTCCTTGGTCTGGCCGGCAAACTGCGGGTCGTGCAGCTTGGCCGAGAGCACGAAACGCACCCGCTCGAAGACGTCCTCCGGCGATAGGCGCACCCCTCGCGGCAGCAGGCTGCGGAACTCGCAGAACTCGCGGATCGCCTCGGTCAGCCCCTGGCGCAGCCCGTTGACGTGCGTGCCGCCCTGCAGGGTGGGGATCAGGTTGACGTAGCTCTCGGTCAGGCCCTCGCCCGGTTCGGTGACCCAGACCACGGCCCAGGCCACCTCTTGCGCACGACCGCCGTCGGGGGCCTTCATGTGACCGATGAACCCTTCGGCCGGCAGCACCTCCTGGCCGGCGACGCTCTCGAGCAGGTAGTCGCGCAGGCCGTCGGCGTAACACCAGTCCTCGCGCTCGCCGGAGGCCTGGTCGGTGAGACTGACCTTGAGGCCCGGGCAGAGCACCGCCTTGGCCCGCAGCACGTGGCGCAGGCGGGCCATGTTCATCCGTGGCTGGTCGAAATAGCTGGTGTCCGGCCAGAAGGTGAGCGTGGTGCCGGTGTTGCGCTTGCCGACCGTGTCGATCACCTCCAGCGGCCGGGTGACCTCGCCGTGGGCAAACTCGATGCGATGCAGCTTGCCGTCACGCTTGATCTCGACCACCAGGCGATTCGACAGGGCGTTGACCACCGACACGCCCACGCCGTGCAGACCACCGGAGAATTGGTAGGACTTGTCCGAGAACTTGCCGCCGGCGTGCAGGCGCGTGAGGATCAGCTCCACCCCGGAGATGCCGTGTTCGGGATGCACGTCCACCGGCATGCCACGACCGTCGTCCGACACCGTCAGCGCGCCGTCTTCGTGCACGATCACGTCGATCGAACCGGCGTGGCCGCTGATCGCCTCGTCGACGCTGTTGTCGATCACCTCCTGAGCCAGGTGGTTGGGCCGCGAGGTGTCGGTGTACATGCCCGGGCGCTTTCGTACCGGATCGAGGCCGGTGAGCACCTCGATCGAGCCGGCGGTGTAATCGGATCGTTCAGCCATAATCAACCGTGCATTCCCTGGGTGGTCGACGCCATGGCGGCCTGGCTGGCCGCCGACGTGCTGCCACGGACCACCCGTCGTGGCCCGTCGCATGAGGGGTCAAAGTGTACACGCCCGCCCGGGGCCTGACACCGGCGCCGTGGCCGATCCCGGCGGCAACCTTGAAAACCCGCCCGGCCATCACCATGTCGGGGCGCAGTCGAACCAACACCCACGAGGATCATCCGACCATGAGCGAAAGCGCGCACGTCTTTTCCGTCACGGCCCAGACATTCCACGAGCAGGTGGTGGAAGCCTCGCGGGAAACCCCCGTGCTGGTCGATTTCTGGGCGGAATGGTGCGGCCCCTGTCGCCAGTTGATGCCGTTGCTCTCGCAGGTCGTCGAGGGCATGGCCGGCCAGGTAAAGCTTGCCAAGGTCGACACCGAGGCCGAGCAGGAGCTGGCCCAGCAGTTCGGCGTGCGCAGCCTGCCCACGGTGATGATGTTCGTCGGCGGCCGGCCGGTCGACCAGTTCCAGGGTGCCCTGCCCGAGGGGCAGATCCGCGAGTTCATCGGCCGCCACGTGCTCTCCGAGATCGACAAACTGCGCCGCGAGGCCCAGCAGGTGCGCGCCGCGGGCGCCATCGACCAGGCCATGGACCTGCTCAAGCAGGCCAACCGGCAGGAGCCGGGCAACGTCGAGGTGCTGCTCGACATCGCCGACGTGATCGCCGAGCAGGGCGACCTCGACCAGGCCTGGGAGATCCTCGAGTCGCTGCCGGTCGACGCGGCCAACCGCGAGGACGTGAAGTCGTTCAAGGCCCGCATCGGCATGGCGCGCTCGGCCCAGTCCGGCCCGCCGGAAGACGAACTGCGCACCCGCATCGAGAAGGACCCCAAGGATTGCGAGGCCCGCGAGGCGCTGGCCGCCAAGCTCGCCATGCGCAACGACATCGAGGAGGCGCTGGAGCAGTACTACCAGATGATGCTGCGCGACCGCGGCTACAACGACGATGCCGGCCGGCGCGGGATGATCGACCTGTTCGAGCTCCTGGGCAACGAACACCCGCTCACGCGCCAGTACCGCCGCAAGATGTTCGGCCTGCTGCACTGACGTCGAGCTTGCACAGCGCTTGGTGACCAACGTGGGAGCGCCTTCAGGCGCGAAACCATACGCAGGCACCATTGCGTATCGCGGCTAAAGCCGCTCCTACGGGATACGCGGCGCGCAAGGTGGCCGGCGGATTTCCACGATCCCCCCGCTCGTTCTCTTCCAGCTTCTGCTTCCGGCTGTCGTCTCCAAGCGTCGGCCGACAGGCCGCGCCCCTGCTAAGGTCCGTCCATGCACGCCCATCACCACCATGACGTCAGCGATGCCGCCGGGCGGGCCCTGGGCATCGGCATCGTTCTCAACCTCGGTTTTGTCGTCATCGAGGCGATCGCCGGGGTGCTCGGGCAATCCATGGCGCTGCTGGCCGACGCGGCCCACAACCTCGGCGACGTGCTGGGGCTCTTGCTTGCCTGGGGCGCCAATCGCCTGACTCGACGGATCGCCTCGCCCCAGTTCAGTTACGGGCTGGGCAGCAGCACGCTGCTCGCCGCGCTGATCAACGGGGTAACGCTGGCGCTGGTCTCGCTGTGGATCCTCTGGGAGGCGGGCATGCGCTTGGCCGACCCGCCGGCCGTGCATGGGCTGCTCGTGATTGGCGTTGCGCTTGCCGGGGTCGTGGTCAACACCACCACCGCCTGGCTGCTGATCTCGGGGCAGAAACACGACCTCAACCTGCGCGGCGCCTTCCTGCACATGGCCGCCGACGCGGCCGTCTCGGTGGCCGTGGCGGTTTCCGGCCTGATCGTGCTGCTGACCGGCTTTGCGTTGATCGACCCGCTGCTGAGCATCCTGGTCAGTCTGGTCATCCTCGTTCCGGCCATCGGCCTGGTGCGCCACTCGCTGCAACTGGTGCTGCACGGCGTGCCCGAGGACGTCGACCTGGCCGAGGTCGAACGTCACCTCGCCGCCCTGCCCGGCGTGACCGATCACCACCATCTGCACGTCTGGGCCCTGTCCACCCGCGAGACCGCGTTGAGTGTTCACCTGGTGATGTCCGATCCGCCCGCCGACGGCGATGCGTTCCTGCACGAACTCCAGTTGGACCTGCGGCAGCGCTTCGGCATCCAGCACGCCACGGTGCAGATCGAGCGAGGCAGCTGCCCCTGCCCGATCGACGCTTAAACCGAAGGACACTCGGTAATCGTGCAGAGATTCCCTAACGCAGCTGCAGCCGGTCGAAGTGCGCCTCCAGTGACTCGCGGGCGCACTCGGCGTCCTTGTCTCCGCCGGGTGCCCCACTGACGCCCAGCGCACCGATGGTCGAGCCCGCCGATTCGATCGCCACCGCCCCGTCGAGCACGAGGATGCCGTCGACGTGATTCATCTCCATGCGGATGTCCTCGCGGTTGGCGCGAAACGCCCCGGAATCGATCCCCGACAGGATCACGGCACGGGCCTTGTCGGTGGCGATCTGGCGGGTAAACCGCGGCGCGTGCGTGGCGCGCATCATCACCTGCGGATCGCCCGACGGGTCGACCACCACCGCGGTGACCGAATAGCCATTGCGCGTGCAGGCGGCAACGGCCTCCTCGGCGATGTCCGCGGCCAGTCCCATCCCGATCCGATCGCTCGTGACCACGTCACCGACGCCGTCGGCGTGCTCCTCGGCGGGGACGGCGGTGGCGACTAACATCAGCGCGGGCATCAGCACCGGCACCAGCACTCGACCTATCGACACTCCCCTCATGGCAAAACCTCCGCTATGGTTGTGACACTCGTACCCGTTCGAGCGTAGGGGAGATCTGTACGAATGCCATGCCACTCTGGCTTGGCGAGTCGTTCGTGATCAAGGCGCGAGGTCGCCGGCGTGCCGGTGGCCACGTCAAGACATCGCAACGCGGAGCACGGGCGACTCGCCAAGCCCCGCAGGGCGCGTCTTGAGCGCAGAGCGATATGGCATTCGTGCAGACCTTCCCTACCCGTCCAGCCCAACCCCGGAGTGACCATGGGCGATCACGATCCGACCAACCTCCCCGAAGACGCCCGCGAGGCCCTCGTCGCCCTGCGCGAGATCGCGCCCTTCGACCGCATCGACCCCGGCGTGCTGTCGCGGTCGATGCGTCGCGGTCGAATCCGTCGGCTCGAGCGGGGCGAGGTACTGCTCGAGCCGCGCATGGGCCCGCCGAAGACGTTCTTCGTGCTGCTCTCGGGGCGGGTGGACGGCCTGGTCGACGGCTCCGACGGCCATCCGGTCTGGTCGCTGGGCCGGGGCGACAGCTTCCCGCTCGGGGCACTGATGGAACGCCGACCGGTCAGCACCCGCCAGGTGGTCGCCGACGCCGGCCAGGCCGTGGCCCTGCCGGCCGACGCCTTCGAACGGCTTCGGCGCGAGAGCGAGGCCTTCGACGATTTCTGTACCCGACGCATCGGCCACCTGCTCACCCGCGGCCTGGTGGCCGAGGAGATCGAGGGCGACGCCGGCGGATCGGGCGCCCTGCTCGACCCGGCCACCCCCATTCGCGCCCGCATGGAGGCCCGCACGCTGACACTCGATGGTGGCACCACCCTCGCCGAGGCGGCCCGCGAGCTCGAGTCCCACGGCGGCGAGGCGATCCTGGTGCGCCTGTCCGACGGTTTCGGCATCGCCACGCTGCGCGATCTGGCCTTCCGCGGCCTGACCCGGCCGGCCGACACCACGCTGGCCGAGATCGCCACGCGCGACCCGGTCGGCATCGATGCCGACACCTCGCTGCTCGAGGCGGCCGTGAGCCTGGCCGAGCACGGCTTTCATCACCTGCTGGTAACCGAGCGGGGCCGCGACGAGCCCCTGGGCGTGCTCGACGAGGGCGCACTCTACCGCGTCAACGCCATGACCCCGGGCCTGCTGCACCAGCGGATCGGACGCGCGCGCGATATCGAGGCGCTGGCCGACATCCGCCACGAGGTGCCGGGTATCGTCGGCGCGCTGCTCGAATCCGGCTCGGGATTCGCGCCGATCAGCCGGATCGTGTCCGGGATCAACGATGCCATCGCCCGGCGGGTGATCGGGCTGACCTTCGAGGACGCCCCCCTGCCGGCGGAGCTGGAGTGGTGCTGGCTCACCTTTGGCAGCGAGGCGCGCTCGGAACAGACGCTGGCCACCGACCAGGACAACGGGCTGGTCTTCGATGGGCCGCTCGACCCGCAGACCGCGCGCGACCACCTGCTGCCACTCGCCCGCCGCGTCAACGAGGCCCTGGATCAACTCGGCTACCCGCTGTGCCCGGGCAACATCATGGCGGGCAACCCGGATCTCTGCCTGTCGGTCGACGAATGGGGCACGCGCTTTCGCGGCTGGATCGACCAGGGCACGCCGGAGCACCTGCTCAAGGCCAGTATCTTCTTCGACGCGCGCGGACTGGCGGGCAGCCAATCATTGTTCGAGCAATGGGCGAGCGCCTGGCGCGAACCGGCCAGGAAGAACAGCCGTTTCCGTCGCCAGCTTGCCGCCAACGCCCTGCGCAACCAGCCACCGCTGACCCTGTTCGGCGGGTTCCGCACTCGCTCGCGCGGCGGTCAGCGGGGCATCGACATCAAGACCGAAGGCGCGACGCCGTTCGTCGATGCCGCCCGCATCGAGGCGCTGGCCGAGGGCGCACAAGCGACCCGGACCGACCAGCGCCTGGCGCTGGTGCCCGAACGTGCCTTGCCGGCCGACGACCTGACCGCCGCCTACGACTTTATCCAGCGCCTGCGACTGCGCCACCAGTACGCGCAGATCCAGCGCGGCGAGTCGCCGGACAACCTGATCGACCCGGATCGACTCGACGGGCTGACCCAGCGGCTACTCAAGGAGTCCTTCCGTATCGCCCGCAAGCTCCAGCAACACCTCGCCATCGCCTACCAGCTCTGAGCCGGACGCGGGCCTTGTCGGCCACCCGGTCGGCACCGCATTTCCCTATGCCCCATCACGAAAACTGAGGTTCCCTTTTGCCTCACGGTTCCAGTAGGCTTACCTTGCTCCGGGGTCCGGGCGTGGTGGGTGCGTGATACCCGCCAGGCCCCGACCTCGGCGGGCGGGGAACCTCTGCACGAATGCCATGCCGCTCTGGCTTGGCGAATCGTGCGTGATCAAGGCGCGATGTCGCCGGCGTGCCGGTGGCCACGACAAGGCATCGCAACGCGGAGCACGGGCGACTCGCCAAGCCCCGCAGGGCGCGTCTTGAGCCGAGCACCTGCTGCGTTGCCGTCCTTGACAAGGGGACACCCTTGCGCGGCGGACGGTCGCCTTGCATCTGCCCGGCTCAAGGCGCGCAGAGCGGTATGGCATTCGTGCAGAGGTTCCCAGGGAAGACATAAAACGTTCGGACTCAACCGAAACTCGAGGAGCCACTTATGGAGCAACGTTCCAACCGCGCCGATTACTGGCGCGCCAACCTGAAGGTACTGTTCGGCTGTCTGGTCGTCTGGTTCCTGGTGTCCTACGTATTCGGCATTCTGCTGGTCGATACGCTCAACCAGATCTCGCTGGGCGGCTACCCGCTGGGCTTCTGGTTCGCGCAGCAAGGCTCGATCTTCACCTTCGTGGTGCTGATCTTCTTCTACGCCTGGCGCATGAACGCCATCGACAAGAAATTCGGCGTCGCCGAAGACTGATAACGCAGGAGCCCAAGACACATGGAACTTCAGACCCTGATTTACCTGGTGGTTGGCGCCACCTTCTTGCTTTACTTCATCCTCGCGATCGTCGCCCGCGCGGGCACCACCAGCGAGTTCTACGTCGCCGGCAAGGGGATCAACCCCGTCGCCAACGGCATGGCCACGGCCGCCGACTGGATGTCCGCCGCGTCGTTCATCTCGATGGCGGGCCTGATCGCCTTCAATGGCTACTCGGCCTCGGCCTACCTGATGGGCTGGACCGGCGGCTACGTGCTGCTGGCGATGCTGCTCGCGCCGTACCTGCGCAAGTTCGGCAAGTTCACGGTGCCGGAATTCATCGGTGACCGCTTCTACTCGAACACCGCGCGCGTCATCGCCGTCATCGCCCTGCTGGTCATTTCCCTGACCTACGTCATCGGCCAGATGAAGGGTGTCGGCGTGGCCTTCTCGCGCTTCCTCGAGACCTCGGTGGAAGTGGGCCTGTTCGCGGGCATGGGCATCGTGTTCGTCTACGCGGTTCTCGGCGGCATGAAGGGCATCACCTACACGCAGATCGCGCAGTACGTGATCATGATCTTCGCCTACACCGTCCCGGCGATCTTCATCTCGCTGCAGCTGACCGGCCACTTCCTGCCGCAGACCGGTACCGGCGCCGAGCTGGCCGACGGCTCCAACCAGTACCTGCTGCAGAAGCTGGACATGGTCCTGGTCGACCTGGGCTTCGCCGAGTACACCGGCACGCCGGACCTGATGAACACCTTCCTGCTGACCCTGGCACTGATGATCGGTACCGCCGGTCTGCCGCACGTGCTGGTGCGCTTCTTCACCGTCCCGCGTGTGCGTGACGCCCGGAAGTCGGCCGGCTGGACCCTGCTGTTCATCGCCATCCTGTACACCACTGCCCCGGCCGTCGGCGCCATGGCGATGTGGAACACCCTCAAGACCGTGCAGGACACCGACCAGATCGGCTCACCGGAGGGCAACCTGCTCTACGCCGAGCGTCCGGAGTGGATGAAGAGCTGGGAGACCACGGGCCTGCTGTCCTGGGAAGACAAGAACGGCGATGGCCGCATCCAGTACTACAACGACAAGAACGAAGAATTCGCGGCCATGGCCGAGGAAGAGTACGGCTGGGAAGGCAGCGAGCTGACCGTCGACCGCGACATCATGGTGCTGGCCAACCCGGAAATCGCCAACCTGCCGAACTGGGTCATCGCCCTGATCGCCGCCGGTGGTATCGCGGCCGCCCTGTCGACCGCGGCCGGCCTCCTGCTGGCGATCTCCTCGGCGATCTCGCATGACCTGCTCAAGGGCGTGATCAAGCCGGACATCTCCGAGAAGGGCGAGCTGATGGCCGGCCGGATCGCGATGACCGTCGCGATCATCATCGCCGGCTACCTGGGTCTGAACCCGCCGGGCTTCGCCGCCCAGGTGGTGGCACTGGCCTTCGGTCTGGCGGCGAGCTCCCTGTTCCCGGCGCTGATGATGGGGATCTTCTCCAAGCGCATGAACAAGCAGGGCGCCATCGCGGGCATGCTGGCCGGTCTGACCATCACCCTCGTGTACATCTTCTGGTACAAGGGCTGGTTCTTCATCCCGGGCACCAACATGCTGCCGGACAACGCCGACAACTGGCTGTTCGGCATCAACCCGACCTCGTTCGGTGCCATCGGCGCGGCCATCAACTTTATCGTGGCAATCATCGTCGCGAAGATGACCACCCCGCCGCCGCACGAGATCCAGGAGCTGGTCGAGGACGTCCGCGTCCCGCGCGCTTCCTGATCCAGGCGCCTGCCGACCGGTCCAGCCGGTCGGCCCCAAACGACAAAACCCCGGGCCTGGCCCGGGGTTTTTTTATGTCTGCCAACGTCCGAGGTGGGCGAGGACGGTCAGCGCCCGCCGGCGATCACCCAGCCGGTGATACCGGCAAACATCAGGATCACGCCCGCCGGTGCCAGCATCAGCAGGTCCATGAACTGGCGCTTGTCTTCCTCGCTGGTAAAGACGATCGGACCGAGGCCACCAACCACCCCGACCGTCGACAGGATCGCGCCGAGCACCAGCATCGCCTTCGACAACCGGGCGAAGCCAGGTTGGCGGGACGGCGCCTCGAAACGGTAGGGGTCACCAATGCCCGGCTCGAATTCGTCCTCGGGCGGATTGGCGGGTTTCTTCTCGGAAGGATCGGTCATCGTGGCACCCTGGTGCGGCGTTGGGAAAATTCGGGGACGCGGCTGGCGCCGCCATTTTCCCCGGAAGGGAATCCTAGCAGGCCCGATGCGCCGCGCCGAGTCTCGCGAGGCCACGGCGGGCTTTTTGCTAGACTGCCCACCTGGCTTTGTCCGGCCGGGTCCGCCACGCGGGCAACCGCCGGTCGTGGACACCTCCCGGCCAACCGTACATCAGACACGAGGAACAACACCGTGCTCGAATTCTCCGTAAAGAGTGGCGCCCCGGAAAAGCAGCGTACCGCCTGCCTGATCGTGGGCGTCTTCGAATCCCGTCGCCTGACGGCCGCGGCGGAGACCATCGATCAGGTCAGTGACGGCTTCATCACGGCCATCACCCGGCGCGGTGACATGGACGGCGAGCTGGGCGACACCCTGCTCCTGCACGGCGTACCGAACATCCAGGCCGACCGGGTGATGCTCGTCGGCCTGGGCAAGGAACGCGAGCTCGATACCCGTGGGCTGGTGAAGGCGACGCGTGCGGCCGTCGAGGCGCTGCATCACCGCGGTACGGCCGAGTGCGTCAGCCACCTCTCCGAGATCGACGTGCGCGGCAGCAGCATGGAACAGGTGCTTCGCCAGAGCATCATCGCCATCGACGATGCCCTGTACCGCTTCGACGAACTCAAATCGGAGCGCGACCTCGGTCCGCGCCGCCCGCTGCGCAAGGTGACCTTCATCCTGCCGACCCGGCGCGAGTTGATGGAGGCCGAACGCTACGTCCGCGAGGCCACCGCGATCAGCAACGGCATGCGCATGGCCAAGAACCTCGCCAACATGCCGGGCAACCTGCTCACGCCCACCACCATGGCCGAACACGCGCGCAAGATGACCGAGACCCACCTGCACCTGTCGGTGGAAGTGCTCGACGCCTCTCGGATGGAGTCACTGGGCATGAACGCCCTGCTCGCCGTGGCCAAAGGGAGCAGCGAGCCGCCCAAGATGATCGTGATGGAGCACATGGGCGCGGATGCCGACACGCCGCCGATCGTGCTGGTCGGCAAGGGCGTGACCTTCGACACCGGCGGCATCTCGCTCAAGCCCGGCCCGGACATGGACCAGATGAAGTTCGACATGGGCGGTGCCGCGGCCACCATCGGCGTGATGTCGGCGGTCGCCGAGATGCAGCTGCCGATCAACGTGGTCGGCATCGTCCCTACCGTGGAGAACATGCCCGACGGCGCGGCATTGAAGCCCGGCGACGTGATCCGCAGCATGTCGGGCCAGACCATCGAGGTACTCAACACCGACGCCGAGGGTCGGTTGATCCTCTGCGACGCCCTGACCTACGCGGCACGCTACAAGCCGGCGGCGATCGTCGATATTGCCACCCTGACCGGCGCCTGCATCATCGCTCTGGGCCGCCACCCGAGCGGGCTGCTGGCGAACCACGACCCGCTGGCCAAGGAACTGCTCCGCGCCGGCGAGACAGCCAACGACCGCGCCTGGCAGCTGCCACTGTGGGACGAGTACCAGGACCAGCTGAAGAGCAACTTCGCCGACATGGCGAACATCGGCGGGCGCGAGGGCGGCAGCATCACCGCCGCGGCCTTCCTGTCGCGTTTCGTCAAGGAGCACCACTGGGCGCACCTCGACATCGCCGGTACGGCCTGGAAGGTTGGTGATGCCAAGGGCGCCACCGGCCGGCCGGTCCCGCTGCTGGCCGAATTCCTGATGCAGCGAGCGCGCCAGCACCAGGAAGGCAACAACGGCGGCGGAGCCGCCTGAGCCGCCAACCTCGCCCCCGGAATGGCAAACACCCCCGGCATGGCCCAAGCCATGATCGGGGGTGTTTTTCGTTATCGCCCGGATCGATCGCTCGACCCGGCACGCGGATTCGGGCCGTTCAGCCCTCCGAAGCGGCCCGCGCCAGGTTGCGACGACGCTGCTGGCGCTTTTTCTCGGGCAGGTTGTCGAACAGGCGATCGCGCAGGGCGACGAAGAAACGCTCGACGTCCGGGATGCTCACGCCGGGCACGTCCACCTCGGCGAAGGTGCGGGCGTAGAGCTTCTCGGCGCTTGCCCGGATCTCGTCGATCAGCGGCAGGGAACGCTCGGTCAGGCGAATGATCTTGCACCGTCGGTCGGTCCCGCACTGCACCCGCTCGACCCATTCGTCGCGCGAGAGGCGATCGATCATCGCCACCAGCGACGGTCCCTCGATACCGAGTTCCTCGGCCAGTTCCGACTGGATCAGGCCTTCCGGGTACAGCGACAGGATGGCCATGGTGCGCCACTTGGCCTGACTCAGGCCATGATGGGCAAGCTCATGGTCGAGTAATTGCCGCCAGAGTTGGTCGACCCGATGCAGCAGCACGGGCACCCGATCCTCGGCGCAGATGTCGAATTCCGTTTTCGTATCGCTCATGCGGGACCCCTTGATTGTCTCGCCGACCTAGGTCGATCAGCGTCCGCTCATTTTGCCAGCCCCGCCACCCACCTCCAACTATTAGCCAGTGAATCCATATGCCCTGAAGGACGGTCTGCACGCATGCGATACCGCTCTGCGCGCCTTGATCACGAACGGCTCGCCAAGCCAGAGTGTCATGGCATTCGCGCAGACCTGTCCTAAGCAGATACAAAAAGACCGCCGGCTGCCGAGCGGCAGGGCGGTCAAAAGCAATCGAGGGGCGAATCGAATCCCCCCTCACCGCAGGGATCAGGCACGTCGGGTGGTCACTCGCTGAAGATCACGTCCGCCGTCACGCCTTCGCTGGCGGCGAACTGCTTGAGGCGACGCACGGCCTCGAGCTGGATCTGGCGTACCCGTTCGCGGGTGCAGCCCAGGAGACTACCCACCTGCTCGAGTGTGGCCGGCTCGTGACCACGCAGCCCGTAGCGGCGCATGAGCACCTCGCGCTGCTTGCCGTCGAGCTTGTCGATCAGCCGATCGAGCAGGTGCATGACGCCATCGTCCTGCAGCTCGTCTTCGGGCAACTGGCTGTTCTCGTCGGGCACCATGTCCAGCAGGGAGAACTCGCCGTCGCCCTTGAGCGGGCTGTCGAACGAGGATTCGCGCTCGTTGTAGGACATGACCTTGAGCACGTCCTTGACCGGCTTGTCGAGGTGCTCGGCGATCTGCTCGGGGCGCACGTCGCCGTTCTGGCTCTGGGCGATCTTGCGGGCGGCCCGGTTGTAGGAATGCACTTCTTTGACCACGTGGACCGGCAAACGCACCGTGCGTGCCTGGTTCATGAGCGCGCGCTCGATGGTCTGGCGGATCCACCAGGTGGCGTAGGTGGAAAAACGGAACCCGCGCTCGGGGTCGAACTTCTCCACCGCCCGCATCAGGCCGAGGTTACCTTCCTCGATTAGGTCGAGCAGGTCGAGACCGCGATTGATGTAGCGGCGGGCAAGCTTGATCACCAGACGCAGGTTGCAGACGATCATCTTCTGACGCGCCCACTCCTCGCCGGCCTGTGCGCGGCGGGCGAAGTCGACTTCCTCGGCGGGCGTCAGCAGGCGTTCGGTCTCGACGTCCTTCAGGTAGAGGCGAACCGGATCGGGGGCCTCGGAGTCGGCCACGTTGAAATTGCGCGCAAACTCCGACGATTCGCTCGCACCCGCCTTCTTCGCCTCGCGAGGGTCGATCGTGGATTCCGCCGGAGCGGCAGCCAGCTCATCCACCTTGGCGGGATCGACCTGGGTAATGCTGTCGTTGACGATTGCCTGTGCCATGTCCTGCTCCCTCGTTTGGTTGCGATTGTCGTTGAGCCAATCTGTGTACAACCTTTGCACAATCGTTTGGGGCGATCAATCCCTATGGAATCGAATAAAACAACATTACAATTTCGATTTATTGAGATTTAAGCCAGACAAGCAGCTGGATCGGGCGTCTGCAAGTGCGCATGCCGCACGCGATGGGGCGCATAGGTGTACAAGACATGTACACAGGTTTACACCCCTCCGATCAATCCATCGATCGCGTCCCTGATGATTGCGACATGGGAACCCGGTCAAAGTTTTTCAAGCCGTCGCGGTGTCACGGCGACGAAGGCCGGTGGACGATCGGCGTGAACGCTAGTGGCGGGTATCACGACACGAACGGCGGCGACGAGAAACGCAAACCGAAGGAGGGCTGGACGCCCCGCGGGAGACGAACCGCATTGGCGGTCGACAGCCAACCGATCGAGGGGGCCCGTCCAACCGGCGCTGGATAGGGCTTATGGCAGGTAACGCTCGGGATCGACCGGCTTGCCCTGCCGCCGGATCTGGAACAACAGGTGACCGCCCCGCTCCGGCTTGCGGTGATCCCGCGCGCCGACCCGGGCGATGGTCTGGCCGGAACGGACCTCGTCACCCTCGGCGACGGCAAGGCTCTTGTTGTAGGCATAGGCCGAGAGCCAATCGGCGTTGTGCTTGACGATCACCAAGTTGCCGTAACCCGGCAGCCCATCACCGGAATAGACCACTCGACCGCCAGCCGCCGCCCGCACCGGGGTGTCGATGGCCGCCGCCAGGATCACGCCTTTCTGGGCCGGCGCTCCCTCGGGGAAACGGTGCAGCACCCGGCCTTCCAAGGGCCACTTCCAGCTTACCGGCGAGGCGGCCGGCGTCGAGCTTCTCGGCTTGGTCGCGTTGGACGCCGTCTTGACCGGCGTCCTCGAGGCGGCGGGGGCACTGCTGCGCCCGGCACTGATCGCACCGCCTCCACCGGGCGGGCTCAGCCGCAGGCGCTGGCCGATCTTTAGGTGGCGAGGGTTGGAAATGCCGTTCCAGCGGGCCAGGCGTTGCCAGTCGAGATCGTTGGCCACGGCAATCGAATAGAGGGTGTCACCCCCCTTGACGTAATACACCGGCTGGCCACGCTCCCAGCTGCGGTAGTCGGTGGGCGTGGCGCAGCCCTGCAGCAGAAACAGCCCTGACAGCAAGCCCACCGCCGCCAGTCGGCGCAGACGCGAGGATGCGAGGACGGGGCCAGCGATACGCATGCGCTACATCAACTGCCAGATACCGATGGCGACCAGCAACGCGGCCACGAACAGCCAGCCCAGCCACTCGATGTAGCGGCGCAGCGTGGGCGCAATGCGGGGCCCCGCCCAAGCCACCAGGCCGGAGACGAGAAAGAAGCGGGAGCCGCGACCAACAAAGGACGCGACCACGAAACCCAACGGATTCATCGTCAAGGCCCCGGCGGCGATGGTGAACACCTTGTAGGGGATCGGCGAGAAGCCGGCCACCAGCACCGCCCAGAAGCCCCACTCGGCGAACCAGTCGCGGGCCCGGTCGAACCCCTCGGCGTAATGCGACTCGGCCAGCCAGGGCTCGATCGCCTCGATCGCCCAGAAGCCGATCAGGTAGCCCAGCACCCCACCGAGCACGCTGCCGAGCGTCGCGATCAGGGCGAATCCCCACCAGCAGCGCGGCCGCGCCAGCGCCATCGGCATGAGCATCACGTCCGGCGGGATGGGGAAGAACGAGGATTCCGCGAAGCTCAACGCGCCAAGCAACGCCGGCCCCCGGCGATGGGCCGACCAGGCCAGGACACGGTCATACAGGGGGCCGAACAGCCTCATGGACACCTCGGGTCGACAGGTTGATGCGCCGGGACGATGCGGTTGGTCATGCAAGCGAACCCGGCAGGAGTGGCACGAACGACACCAGATCGTACCAGCGCGTCTGGTACTCGTTGTCGGCCAGTCGAGTGATCACGGTCAGCTTCTGCCCCCCGCCCTGCGCACCGACCGGGATCACCAGCCGCCCCCCGATGGCGAGCTGCTCCTTGAGCTCCGGGGGCACGGCATCGGGTGCGGCCGTCACCACGATGGCCTCGAACGGCGCCTGCGAAGGCCAGCCCTTGAAACCATCACGATGCATGTAGCGGATATTGAGCAGCCCCAGCGCGCGATGCCGAGCCTTGGCCTGCTCGAGAAAGGCACCGATACGCTCGACGGTGAACACCGATTGGCACAGCTGGGCGAGCACCGCCGCCTGGTAGCCCGAGCCGGTGCCCACCTCCAGCACGCGCCTGAGACGCGGCTCGCCGGCCATGACCAGCTCGGTCATGCGCGCCACGATGTAGGGCTGCGACAGGGTCTGTCCCTGGCCGATGGGCAGGGAACAGTCCTCGTAGGCCCGCACGCTCTGCACCTCGTCGACAAACGCCTCACGCGGCACGGCCGCCATCGCATCGAGCACCGGCTGGGCACGAATCCCCTGCGAGACCAGCCGGTCGAGCATGGCCTGGCGCGCCCACTGGTAGTTGCGTCGAATCACGACCCCCGCCCTCAGGCCAGCCACTGCTCGACAGCCGGCATGGCCTCGTGGCGGGTCATATCGAAATGAATCGGCGTTACCGACACCCAGCCCGCCGACAGGGCGTGGAAATCCGTGCCCTCGCCGGCATCCTCTGCTTCGCCGGCCGCGCCGATCCAGACGATCTCGCGCCCGCGCGGGTCGGTGTCCTTGACCAGCTGGCCGGAGGGGTGGCGCCGACCCAGCCGCGTGGCTCGCACCCCGTGGATTTGCTCCAGCGGCGCATCGGGCACGTTGACGTTGAGCAAGGTGTAGGCCGGCAACGGGTGGTTGCCGAGCCGACGAATCAGCCACTCGACCCAGTGGGCGGCGGACTCGAGGTATTCGGGCGCGAAGGACTGGCAGGAGGCCGCGATCGCCGGCAGACCCAGTGCCCGCCCCTCGCTGGCCGCCGCGACCGTGCCGGAATACAGCACGTCGTCACCGAGGTTCGCGCCGTGGTTGATGCCGGAGACCACCAGGTCGGGCATCTCGGGCAGCAAGCCCTTGATGCCCAGGTGAACGCAATCCGAGGGCGTGCCGTCGATCACCCACAGCCGCTCCTCGAGCTGGCGCGGGCGCAACGGCCGGGAGAGCGTGAGGCTGTTCGACGCCCCGCTGCGATCTCGATCCGGCGCGACGATCGTCACCGTGGCGAAACGAGCCAGGCGTTCGGCCAGCACGTTCAGGCCGGGGGAGAGGTAACCGTCGTCGTTGCTCAACAGGATGTGCATCGATTGCTCGTCTTAGGAATGGGATAGCGACAAGGATACCGCCTGCCGGGCACCAATTCAGCAGGCACCCGCGGTTCGAAGGCGTGCAGGCCGCCCGCGGTGGAGGCTATGATGCGCGCATGAACGACGAGTCCCGCATCGATCCGGAAGATCGCGCCCTGTTCCTCGACGCCGTCGGCCCGGTCGACCCGATCGAGGACGAGCGGGTCGAGCCCGAGCGCCCGCGGGTCAGCGCCCGCCCGCGGCCCGAGGCCGACTTCGACCAGATGGTCGACGCCTTCGGCGTCAGCGACCTGGCAGACGCCCCCGAGCAGGGCGAGCAGGTGCAGTACGTCCGTCCCGGGGTGCAGAAGGCCATCCTGCGCAAGCTCAAACGCGGCGGCTACAGCGTCTCCGCCTCGCTCGACCTGCATGGACTGACCGTCGAGCAGGCGCGTCAGGAAGTCGGTGACTTTATCCGCAGCGAACGCGGCCAGATGCGTCGCTGCGTGCGTATCGTTCATGGCAAGGGCTACCGTTCGGCCGACGGCCAGCCGGTCTTGAAGACCCTGCTCAATCGCTGGCTACCCCAGCGCGACGACGTGGTCGCCTTCTGCTCGGCGCCACCGCACGACGGTGGCACCGGCGCACTCTACGTGCTGCTGCGGCGCCTCAGCCCGGGCGACTGACGCTCGACCGACTCCGGCTCAGTCGTCGCCGGACGGTCGGGACCGGTCGACCTGGAACGGCAGGCGCAGCAGATAGGCGCCCTCGGTACTGCGAATGCTCAGATTGGCGAGCCAGTCGCTGCGATCGGTGGTGCAGACCGGCAGGATCACCTCCGCGCGGTACTGCCCGTCGGCCAGTCGATCCAGCCGGTAGGCATTGATGCCCATGTCCATGCCGACCATCTTGAAATCGACCCGGATCTCGCCGACCGCCTTGCCGGTCTCGCCTTGCGGCACGACGCGGAACACCGCCTTTTCCAGCGGCACGACGGTTTCCGGCAGGCTAACGAGGAACGAACCCAGCCCCTCGATCGCGACCTCGCACCCCTCGCCCTTGAGCTCGCAATCGGTCGGTACCGCCACCTCGGTCAACGACCCGCTCACCGGGGTGTCGGTGGTCAGCTTGCCCGGTGCGCGCCCCCACAGGTAGGTCAGCACGCCGAGGACCAGCAGCGTGGCCACCAGCCATTTCGCCTGTTTCATGCTCATTGGGTCTCTCCTCTCTCCGCGAACCGCGCACACCAGAAGGCCGAGATCGAGGCCACGCCGAACCCGCCACGCCGCCAGATGCGCGGCAGGTCATCCGGCCCGACCCCGCCGAGCGCGTACACCGGCATGGGGGCGGCCGCCGCGAGGCCCGCGAACGCCGCCCAGCCCATGCCCGACGCCCCCGGGTGCGTTGCGGTCTCCCGCAGTGGCGAGACGGTGATCAGGTCGACGGCCAATTCGATGGCCCGTTCGAGGGTGGCGCGATCGTGTACCGCGGCGCTCACCAGGTGACCGCGCGCCTGCCTCTCCCGCACGGCGTGGGCAGACATCGAAAGCAGCCGGGCGTGGTTGAGATGCAGCCCGACACGCGGGTCCAGTCCCTCGGGCCACGGCCGGTCACCAGGCGGGTTGACCACCGGCCAGTGCCCGGCCGCCAGCACGGCCCGGGCCAATGCCGGCCACGGCAGGTCGGCGTTGGCGGCATCACCGGGCCGCAGGTTGACCAGCATCGGCGCCGGCAGTGACGGCAGGCGGGATTCGACGCCCGCCTGCCAGACAGTCACCCCGTCGGCGCCAACCGGGGGCGTAATGGCAAGGCAGCGCGGCAGGACCAGGGCGTTGACCAGGCCACGATTGGCCGGCGGCATGGCCGCCAGCCAATCGGCGCGCGCGTCACGATCGAGCGGCTCGGCCGCCAGCTGCTGTCCCTCGACCGAGCGCGGCTGTCCCGTCCAGCGGGTGACCTCGAAGCCGATCAAGCGCAGATGGCGGTCGGGGTAATCCCAGTTGAGCGTGATCACCCGCCGGGCGCGCTGCACCCGGATGCCGATTTCCTCGTCGAGCTCCCGAGCAAGTGCGTCCCGCAGCGCTTCGCCTGCCCGACGCTTGCCCCCGGGGAAGGCGCGCAACCCGGCCAGGTGCTTGCCGTCGGGGCGGACCTCGGTCCAGACGCGGCCGTCCGGCTCGCGCAGCAATCCCAGGACGATGTCGGTCCGCGGCCGGTCCATCGCGCTCAGGAGCGGTACTCGGCGTTGATCTTGACGTAGTCGTAGGAGAAGTCGCAGGTCCAGACCTGATCGACGGCCGTGCCGCGGCCGAGATCGACATGCATGGTGATCTCGGGCTCGGCCATCACGGCAGCCGCCTCGGCCTCGACGTATTCGGGGTCGCGCCCGCCGTCGACCACCACGCGCACGTCGCCCAGCCACAGGCTGACGTTGCCGACGTCGAGGTCGTCAATGCCGGCGTAACCGACCGCCGCGAGAATGCGGCCCAGATTGGGGTCGGAGGCGAACAGCGCGGTCTTGACCAGCGGGCTGTGCGCGATCGCCTTGCCCACCAGGCGGCACTCGGCCCGGTCGCGCCCGCCACTGACCTCGATGGTGACGAACTTGGTCGCCCCCTCGCCGTCACGCGCCAGGGCCTGGGCGAGAAAGACCGCCACCTCGGCGACCGCGTCACGCAGCGGCGCGTAGTTCGGGTCGTCGATGCCGGTGACCTCGAGGCTGCCCTCCCGACCGTTGGCAATCAGCATGAAGGCATCGTTGGTGGAGGTGTCGCCGTCGACGGTCACCCGGTTGAAGCTCTCCTCGGTCACCTCGTCGAGGATCGACTGCAGTACCGATTTCGGCACCCGGGCGTCGATACCCATGTAGCCGAGCATGGTGGCCATGTTGGGATGGATCATCCCCGAGCCCTTGGCGATGCCGGTGATCGTCACCGACGCCCCGCCGATCAGGCGGGTCAGCGAGCGCCCCTTGGGGATGGTGTCGGTGGTCATGATCGCCGAGGCGGCGCGCAGCCAGTTGTCCTCGACCGCCTCGGCCACCGCCTGGGGCAGCGCGTCGATGAGCTTCTCGGAGGGCAGCGTCTCCATGATCACGCCGGTGGAAAACGGCCAGACGGCCCGATCGTCGCAGCCCAGGCGATGGGCCAGCGCGTGGCAGACGGACTCGGCACGCGCCATGCCGTCGGCGCCCGTGCCGGCGTTGGCATTGCCGGTGTTGATCACCAGTGCCCTCGGGGCGACATCGCTCTCGCGCCGCTCGCGGCACATGATGACCGGCGCGGCGCAATAGCGGTTCTGGGTGAACACGCCCGCCATGGTCGCCCCCTCGGGCAACAGCATCACGGCCAGATCGTCACGGTTGGCCTTGCGCACGCCGGCCTGGGCGATACCGATGCGGATGCCGGGAATCGGACGCAGCTCCCCGGCGGCCGGGGCGGTCAATCCAACGCTCATGCCTTGCTCTCCTGACTTGCTGTGCTTTTCAGCCGCCGAAGGCCATGTTCAGCAACTGGTTGGCCGACGTGCCGTTGAGTTCGAGATTGCCCTGACGGAAATCGACGGTGGTCGCGACCACGCCGTCCTCGACGCGGACCCAGCCCTGCGCGACCAGCGGCGCGAGCTGCTCCTCGACCACGCCGACACGCTGACCACGCGCTGCCGCGGATTTTTCCAGCAGCGCAATCGGCATCTCAAGACTGCCCTCGATCACCAGGGCGCTGACCATGGCCATCCACATCATCGGATTGGGCTCGCCCTTGCTCATGCCGGCGGGCAATTCCGCGGCCAGCCGGATCTCGGTGTCACCCTCGGCGGTCGTCGCCCGCAACGGCTCGAGCGCAATCCGGGGACCGTGCTGCATCAGGGCGGGCAGTTCGGCCATCACGGCATCCGTGAATGCCTCGTCGATCGCCGCCCCTCGCGCGGCCAACGCCTGCAAGGTCTCCATGCGTTCGACCAGCGCACGCACCGCGCCGGCATCGAGCCGCTCGACCGCCAGTCGCATCTGCGCATCGCTAAACGACTCGTCCTGGATGACCGCGTCACCGACCTGGTAGTCGACCGCAAACCCCCAGCGGTCCTCCTCGCGCGCCGAGTCGAATCGCAGGACGAAGTCCTCGACCCAGCCCTGCTCGCTGTCCTGGTCGATCTCGAGGCGATCGAGCTCGAAACGCCCCTCGCTGTCCCAGACGAACCCGTCCTCGGCAACCTGGCCGGAGGCGATCAGGCGCAAGCCCTCGGAGACGACGGCCGAACCGGCCTCCACGCCCTCGGCCTCGTCGTCGATCGCCAGTCGTTCGCCCTCGAGGCGATAGTCGAAGCGGCCATCGGCCTTGGTGTCGAGCCGAATGTCGGCCCCGGAGAAATCGACCCCGTCCCGTTCGACCGACGGGATACGACCGGTCGAATGGCTCGCGCCGGTCGGGTACAGGGCCGTGGCGAGGGTGAACTCGGCATCGTCACCGAACACCTCGGCCAGCTCGTCGCGCAGCTCCGGGTCGGCCGGCTCCCAGGTCGTGTGAACGGTGGCGTAGCGCCCGTCGATGCCGGGCAGCTGGTCGATGCGATGGGTCAACATCACGCGCACCGGCTCCTGCTCCGGCAGACGCAACCACAACTCGGACTCGGCACGGGACTCGAGATAGCCACGCTGGTAGTCGGTCACCTCCAACTCCAGCGCATCACGCGTCCCCGGGAAGCGCTCGACCTCGGCCAGCGTGTTTTCCATGACGTGGCCGGTAACGAACGGCGCCGCGGCCAACACCGCCACGAGCACGACCAGCACGGCAACAATCAGACGTTTCATTCCCTGTCTCCTGAGCAGACGTTGTTACCGGCAGGCGCCCGCCGGCTTGATCAGAGCTTGCCGCAGCAGTGCTTGTACTTCTTGCCCGACCCGCAGTGACACGGATCGTTGCGACCGATCTTGGGGTTCTCGCGGCGCACCGGGCGCGTGGGGGGCTCGTTGCCGCCATCGGCCTGCCCGGACGGACGGGCGGGTGCGGCCGGCTCCTCGGGCTCGGCGAAGGTCGACACCGACTCGTGGCGGGTGCGCAGCTGGCTCGGGTCGACGCGCGGGTTGTCGACCAGCTCATCGAGCATGGAGTTGATGTCCTCCTGCTCCATGCCCTCGGGGGCGGCGATCTGCAAGCGGGTGAGCGTGCGGACGATCTCGTAGTTCATGTCGTCGAGCATCTTGCCGAACATCTCGAACGCCTCGCGCTTGTACTCCTGCGTCGGGTTCTTCTGCGCGTAGCCGCGCAGCCCGATGCTCTGGCGCAGGTAGTCCATCGCCGCGAGATGCTCCTTCCACTGGGCATCGAGCACCTGCAGCAGCACGCCCTTCTCGAACTGGCGCATGTTGTCTTCGCCGACCAGCTTTTCCTTGGCCTCGTAGTGGCGCTGGGCGGTGTCGATGATCTTGTCGAGCAGGGTCTCGTCGTGCAGATCGTCGTCCTCGTCCAGCCACTTCTGGATCGGCAGGTCGAGGCCGAAGTCGTCCTTGAGGTGGGCGGTCAGACCCTCGATGTCCCACATCTCCTCGAGCGCACCGAACGGCACGTAGCGACGGAAGCGCTCGGCGAGCACCTCGCGTCGCATCGACTCGATGATCGGGCGGGTGTCGGTGGTTGCCATGACCGCGCGGCGCTGCTCGTAGATGACCTTGCGCTGCTCGTTGGCGACGTTGTCGTAGTCGAGCAAGTGCTTGCGCATGTCGAAGTTGTGGCCCTCGACCTTGCGCTGGGCGTTCTCGATCGCGCGCGAGACCCAGGGGTGCTCGATGGCCTCGCCCGGCTTCATGCCGAGCCGCTTCATCAACCCGGAGACGCGATCGGAGGCGAACACCCGCATCAGGCTGTCCTCGAGCGACAGGAAGAAGCGGGTCGAACCCGGATCCCCCTGACGACCGGCACGGCCGCGCAACTGGTTGTCGATCCGGCGCGATTCGTGACGCTCGGTGCCCACGACGTGCAGGCCACCGGATTCCAGCACCTGCTCGTGGCGCTTTTCCCACTCGCGACGCACGCGGTCGCGCTCCTCGTCGGAGGCGTCCGGGCCGAGCTCGAGCAGTTCCTGCTCCAGATTGCCGCCCAGCACGATGTCGGTGCCGCGGCCAGCCATGTTGGTGGCGATGGTCACGGCACCGGGTCGACCGGCCTCGGCGATGATCTCGGCCTCACTCATGTGGTTCTTGGCGTTGAGCACGTTGTGCGGCACGCCGGCCTTCTGCAGTGCCTCGGAGACAAGCTCGGAGGCCTCGATCGAGGCGGTGCCGACCAGCGTGGGCTGCCCGCGTTCGCGCGCGGCCTGCACGTCCTTGGTGATGGCCTCGAACTTCTCCTGCGCGGTGAGGAAGACGAGATCGCCATGGTCGATGCGCTGAATCGGACGGTTGGTCGGGATCTGCACCACGTCCAGGCCGTAGATCTCGCCCAGCTCGCGCGCCTCGGTCTCGGCGGTACCGGTCATGCCGGCCAGCTTCGGGTACAGGCGGAAGTAGTTCTGGAAGGTGATCGAGGCGAGCGTCTGGTTCTCGGGCTTGATCGTGACGCCCTCCTTCGCCTCGACGGCCTGGTGCAGGCCCTCGGACCAGCGCCGCCCGGCGAGCGTGCGGCCGGTGAACTCGTCGACGATGATCACGTCGTCACCCTTGACGATGTAGTCGACGTTGCGCTTGTAGATCGCGTGCGCCCGCAGCGCCGAGGTCAGGTGCGAGAGCAGCATGATGTTGTGCGAATCGTAGAGCGACTCGCCTTCCTCGAGCAGCCCGGCCTGGATCAGCAGTTCCTCGGCCTTGTCGAAGCCCTGCTCGGTGAGGAAGACCTGCTTGTTCTTCTCGTCGACGGTGAAGTCGCCGCGCTCCTCGTCGGTCAGCGGCGGCTCGTCGTCCTTGGGCTCCTCGCGCGCCTGGCGCTTGAGCTCGGGGATCAGGCCGTTGATGGTGTGGTAGGTCGCCGAGGAATCGGCCGCGGGACCGGAGATGATCAGCGGGGTGCGCGCCTCGTCGATCAGGATCGAGTCGACCTCGTCGACGATCGCGTAGACCGGATCGCGCTGCATGATCTGCTCGGACGAGAACGCCATGTTGTCGCGCAGGTAATCGAAGCCGAGCTCGTTGTTGGTGGCGTAGGTGACGTCGCACTGGTAGGCATCGCGTTTGGCGCGCGCGTCCATCCCCGGCACCACCGTGCCCACGGTCAGGCCCAGCGCGGTGTAGACGCGCCCCATCCACTCGGCGTCACGCTTGGCGAGGTAGTCGTTGACGGTGACGACGTGCACGCCCTTCTTGGTGATCGCGTTGAGATAGACGGCGAGCGTCGCGACCAGGGTTTTGCCCTCGCCGGTCTTCATCTCGGCCACCTTGCCCTCGTGCAGGACCATGCCGCCGATCAGCTGGACGTCGAAGTGCCGCATGCCCATCACGCGGCGGCTCATCTCCCGGCAGACCGCGAAGGCCTCGGGCAGCAGCGAATCGAGGCTTTCACCGTCGGACCAGCGCTGGTGGAATTCCTCGGTGCGTCCCTTCAGCTCCTCGTCGGACAGGGCCTGCGTCGCCTCCTCGAGGGCGTTGATCTCCGTGACGCGTTTCCTGAGCTTCTTGACCTGGCGGTCATTGCGCGTACCGAAAACCTTGGCTGCAAACGATGCAATCATGTCCTATCCCGTGTTTCGACAAACCGCGCCGAGCCGGCGCGCGAAAAGTGAGGAACCGCCGGGGTCGGCAGGGCCGGATGGCCGGCCGTAAACGTGGCCGGTGGGCGGTCGGTCCGACGAGAAAAATCACCGGACCGAGACCGCGCGCAGAACCCGAACGATTCCTTGGCAAATGCGCTGAATCTTACGGCAGATGCGTGGATAATGATAGGCGGCGGGCCGTTGCTGGCGCCCGTCACAACCCCGTCACGAAGGCCGCGCGATGAATCTCGAACGCTACCGCCTGAACAACCCCGCCCTGGCCGGCATTCTCGACCGCGTCGTGCTGATCCGGGCCTACCAGGCCATCATCGACGGCCTGGTCTCCGGGCGCTCGGGTCAGGCGGTGCAGGTCATCAACGTCGATGAACACACCCTGACGCTGGGCGTGGGCAGTGCCGCGATGGCAAGCCGGATGCGTTTCGAGGCCCCCGACCTGTTGGCCCGCCTGCATCGCGCGCTCGACGCGCATCCCGGCGCCCCCCGGCCGGCCTCGATCCGGGTGCGCGTGACCCCGGCCAACGCCCCGACGCGACGTGAACGCCCCCGGGTCGAGCGCGAGCCGTCACGCACCGGCAGCCAGGCCCTGGACGTGCTTGCCTCGGTGCACGAAGGCGAGGAGCTCGCCCGCGCGCTGCAGCGTCTGTCCCGCGCCATCAACCCCGACGACGCGAACCACTGACCCGCCGAACGACGGGGCCGAAAAGCCGGAGCCTGGCGACCCCGTCGAAACGACTCAATCGCGTCGACAGTCGGCGCTCAGCAGGATCACCCCGCCGCACGGCAACCACGCCGGCCAGCGTCGCTCCAGCCAGCGGGCGAAGCGACCACCGCCCGGCAGGACGATCGCGGTTTGCACGCGTATGCGCGCAACCGGCAAGCCCTCGAACAGTCGCCGGGCGTCGGCCGGTGTGTACCAGCGTGCCCCGGCGTAACCGCCACGACCGCCATCCCGGCCCTTCTGCCACCAGAGCAGGCTGTTGCGGTTGAGCACCCCGATGACCACCCGGCGGCGCGCGACACGGACCATCTCGGCCACCGCCGCGGCGTCCTCGTCGATGAAGTCGAGCACCGTAATCGCCGTAACCAGGTCGACGGCCTTGTCGGCATGCGGCAGGGCCCGGGCATCGGCGCGCTCGTAGCAGGCACCCGTTCGATCCTGGTCACGGGCATACGCCAACCAGTCGGCATCGATGTCCGCGCCGACCACCAACCCGTCGATCGACGCGCCCAGCGCCCGGGTGAAGAAACCGGTGCCGCAACCGACGTCGAGCAACGACTCCCCCGACCGGGGCGAGAGACAACCCCGGATCAGGGCCGTCTCGCGCTCACCGATCCACTGCCCGTGACCGGATCGATACCACTGGTCGTAGTCGGCGGCATTCACGGCACACCCCCTCCGGTCGCGACGGCAGCCAGTCGATCAGATGGCCTGGCGATCGAATGCCGAGGGATTGAGTCGTTGCGGCAATCGCCCGTTGCGTACCAGCCCCTCGATCCGGGTGAATACCTCGGCGCGCCCGAAGGGCTTTTTCATGAAGTCGTCCGACCCGAGCCGGTCGAGCACCATGCGGGCCATCGACTGCTCGTCGCCACTGATCATGATCACGGGCACGTCCGCGGTCGCCGGGTCCTGGCGCAGTCGGCGCAGGGCGGCAAAGCCGTTCATGCCGGGCAATAGGATGTCGAGGAAGATCAGGTCGGGCGGGTACTGGCGGGCGAGTTTCAGGCCGGTCTCGGCATCGCCGGCGGCGATCGGCTCGAACTCGTTCTGGCTGAGCATCCGGCTGAGTATCTTGACCACGGTCTTGGAGTCATCGATGACCAGGATGCGCAGACCGCGCGAGGCCTCGTAACGACGACCGCGACGACGGTCCGCAGACTTGGTACGCAGCCCCAGCAGGCTGCCCAGGCGAGGCATGTAGCCCATGGCACTTCTCCTTGTGGTTGGTTGCTACCGCCGGTCTTCCCGACCGGCGAGCGTTCGACGATCCTGTCGATACAAATCGCGAGGTAGTTTTACCCAAGCGGCCGCCCCTGTCCACCGGGCGACTGCCTCCGGTCGGGGCAAAAAAGAAGACCCGGCATCAGCCGGGTCTCGTCGGTCGCGCTTCACGCCCTGATTTGCGTGGCCCTGGTTTGCGTCGCGCTGGTTTCGGCTATCGGGGCCTCACTCGGCGATCTGTGCCGCCGGGCGGGAGAACGACACCGGGGGCGGCTCCTCGTTCTCGAAGGTGACCACCTCGTAGGCCGACTCCCGGGCTAGCAGCGCGCGCAGCAGCTGGTTGTTCAGCGCATGGCCCGACTTGTGGCCGGTGAAGCTGCCGATCACGCTGCAGCCGAGCAGGTAGAGGTCGCCGATGGCGTCGAGGATCTTGTGCTTGACGAACTCGTCGCCGTAACGCAGGCCGTCCTCGTTGAGGATGTGCTCCTCGCCGACCACGATGGCGTTGTCGACCGAGCCGCCCAGCGCCAGGTTGCGCGAGCGCATCATCTCGAGATCGCTCATGAAACCGAAGGTCCGCGCCCGGGCGACTTCCTTGACGAAGCTGGTCGAGGAGAAGTCGATTTCCGCCAGGCGGGCGGACTTGTCCAGCACCGGGTGATTGAAGTCGATCGACATGGCCACGCGGAACCCCTCGTGCGGGTCGAAGCGCACCCAGCGATCACCGTCGACCACCTCCACCGGCTCGAGGATGCGGATGAAGCGCTTATGGGCATCCTGCTCCTCGATGCCCGCCGATTGGATCAGGAAGACGAACGGGCTGGCGCTGCCGTCCATGATCGGCATTTCCGGGCCGTCGATCTCGACCACGCAGTTGTCGATCCCCAGACCGGCCAGCGCCGACATCAGGTGCTCGACGGTGGAAATCTTGACGCCATCCTTGACCAGCGTCGTCGACAGCTGGGTTTCACCGACATTGAAGGCGTGACCCGGGATCGTCGCATCGTTGCCGAGATCGACCCGGTGAAAGACGATGCCGCTGTCCACGGGCGCCGGGCGCAGCGTCAGGCGAACCTGCTCGCCGGTGTGCAGACCGATCCCCGTGGCGCGGATGGTGTTTCGAAGTGTGCGTTGCTGAACCAAGATCGTGAGAACCCAAGCCGGTAAATCGGATAATTATCGCACGCTTGTGATGGGATAAAAACCGTGCGGGTCATGGCGTGACCAGCGATCCGACGAGGGCGCAAAAAAGAACCCCGGCATGGCCGGGGTCTCGGTTACGTCACGCACCCGTCGACGGGTCTGACTGTCAAGCGAGCAACCGGTTCAATCGACTGACGAAGTCGGCCGAATCGGCCAGCTTGCCGCCCTCGGCGAGCATCGCCTGCCCGTAAAGCACGTGCGCGATGTCGGCGAAGCGCGCCTCGTCGGACTCACCCTCGGCCTGCTGGAGCAGCCGGTGGTCGGGGTTGATCTCGAGGATCGGCTTGGTCTCGGGCATCGCTTGCCCGGCCTGCTCGAGGATGCGCTGCAGGTGCAGGCTGACGTCGCCCTCGTCGGTGACCAGGCACGCCGGGGAGTCGACCAGGCGACGCGAGCGGCGCACGTCCTTCACTTCCTCGCCCAGGGTGTCCTTGAGTCGCTTGATCAGGGCCTCGTGCTCCTGCTTCTCCTCCTCGGACTCGTCCTCGTCTTCCTCGTCGACGTCGATCTTCGCCTTGGTGACCGACTTGAGGCTCTTGCCGTCGAACTCGGTCAGGTGCGCCATCACCCACTCGTCGACCCGGTCGGAGAGCAGCAACACCTCGATGCCCTTCTTGCGGAAGATCTCCAGGTGCGGCGAGGCCAGCGCGGCCTGGTAGGAGTCGGCGATGATGTAGTAGATCTCGTCCTGGTCCTCGGGCATGCGCTCGATGTAGTCGGCCAGCGAGACCGTCTCCGCGTCACTCGCACCCTCGTCCTGCCCCTTGGTGGAGGCAAAGCGCAGCAGGCCGGCGATCTTCTCCTTGTTGGCAACGTCCTCGCCGACGCCTTCCTTGAGCACGCGGCCGAAGGTCTGCCAGAAGTCGGCGTACTTCTCGGGCTCATTCTTGGCCATCTTCTCGAGCAGCGAGAGCACGCGCTTGACCGAACCGGAACGGATGGTGTCGAGCACGCGGTTGGACTGCAGGATCTCGCGCGAGACGTTCAGCGGCAGGTCGGCCGAGTCGATCACACCGCGCACGAAACGCAGGTAGCGCGGCATCAGCTTGTCGGCGTCGTCCATGATGAACACGCGCTTGACGTACAGCTTGACGCCATGGCTCTGCTCGGGCTCGAACAGGTCGAACGGCGCGCGCTTGGGGACGTAAAGCAAGGAGGTGTATTCGACCTTGCCCTCGACCTGGTTGTGCGCCCAGGCGAGCGGCGGCTCCCAGTCGTGGGAGACGTGCTTGTAGAACTCGGTGTACTCCTCGTCCGTGATCTCGCTCTTCGGCCGGGTCCAGAGCGCATTGGCGTCGTTGACCGTCTCCCAGCGCCCCGGGATCTCGGTCTCGTTGCCGTCCTCGTCCGTGTCGGTCTTGGGTGGCACCCACATCTGCACCGGGAAGTTGATGTGATCCGAGTACTTGCGGATCACCGAGCGCAGGCGGAAGTCGTCGGCGAATTCCTGCTGGTCCTCGCGCAGGTGCAGCACGATGCGGGTGCCCCGCTCGGGCTTGTCGACCGTCTCGATGGTGTATTCGCCCTCGCCGGTGGAGGTCCAGCGCACGCCGTGCTCGGCACCGACGCCGGCGCGGCGGGTGATCAGCTCGACGTGGTCGGCGACGATGAAGGCCGAGTAGAAGCCCACGCCGAACTGGCCGATCTGGTTTGCATCCTTCTGCTTGTCCGCCTCGAGCTGCTCGAGGAAGGCCTTGGTGCCCGAGTGGGCGATGGTGCCGATGTGCTCGACCACTTCCTCGTGGTTCATGCCGATGCCGTTGTCATCGATGGTGACGGTCTTCTTCTCGGCATCGAAGGAGACCCGCACGCGCAGGTCCTTGTCGTCCTCGTAGAGGCCGTCATCGGCCAACGCCTCGAAACGCAGCTTGTCGCAGGCATCCGAGGCATTCGAGATCAGCTCGCGGAGAAAGACCTCGGGATTGGAGTACAGCGAGTGGATCATCAGACGAAGCAGCTGCTTCACCTCGGTCTGGAAGGCATGCGTCTGGGCTTGACTCATGGAAGCGGTTCTCCGTGTTGTCGCTCGGTTTCGAATACGGCGGACGGTCGCACCAGGCGGTCGCCGTCAACGCGGTGGAGATAGGGACGTCGGGCGGGATTTCAAGGCCATCGCGGTGACCCACTCGGACGAACGCAGCTCAGTAGACGATCCGCATGGGCAGACCGCAGGCATCGCGCGGCGGGTCGCTCGGCAGGCAGGCGCCCGCACCGGCCGCGTGTCGACGCGCACTCCAGAGCACGGCAAAGGCATCGAGCATGTCGTCCTCCTTCACCCGGGTGCCGGCCAGCTGGGTCACGGCCGAGTCGATCGCCGGCGAGCCGAAGGCCTCGGCGATCAATGCCCGACGGCGATAGATGCCTTCGATACGGTGCTTGGAAGCCGGCAGCGGTTCGCCCCGGTTCATGGCGAGGAAGGAAAGCTCGGGGTGCACCTCGACCACACGCTCGCGCCAGGCGAGGTCACGGCTCAACAGCTCGTCGAGTTCGCGAACCTTCGCGAAGAGGTTCCAGGCCTGCGCGGACACGCCCTTTCCACCCGATTGCCGGGAGAGCGAAGAGGCCTCGGCGTGCGTGGTGGCCGCCAGGGCCGGGCGCAACGGGGCGGGAAAGACCGATGAGCCCCTCGCGCCGAGCAATCCCCTCGCCTCTCGGTCGCATGCGCGCGGCTCGTCGTCCGACAAGCCGATCGGCATGTCGATGCCCACCCGGCGCAAGTCGGCAAACTTGCCCAGCAGGTCATCGAGGCGCGGGGCGACCAGCGCACGCACCGTTGACGTGGAGCCCCTTTCATCGACCTGCTCCTCTACCTGGGCGATTGCCACCCACCCGCCGGGGCAACCGTCGATCCCGACGATCCACTGCTCACTCATGGCTTCTCCGGTCGACGCAGGCCGCTTTTACCACGCCTGAAAAAGCGAAACCCCCGTCACCGATGGTGCGGGGGTTTCTGGTCAGCCCTGGGGCTGGGTCGGCCGAAACGGTCAGCCCAGACGCTCGCGGATACGAGCGGCCTTGCCGGTACGACCACGCAGGTAGTACAGCTTGGCGCGACGGACGTCGCCGCGACGCTTGACCGTGATCGAGGCGATCTGCGGGCTGTAGGTCTGGAAGACACGCTCCAGGCCCTCGCCGTAGGAGATCTTGCGCAGGGTGAACGAGGAGTTCAGGCCGCGGTTGCGCTTGGCAATCACGACACCCTCGAACGCCTGCAGACGCTCACGGTCACCCTCGGTTACCCGAACGTCGACGGAAACCGTGTCGCCGGGGCCGAACTCCGGCACCTCGCGGGTCATTTGATCGGCTTCGATTTTCTTGATGATCTCGCTCATTTTCCGCCACCTGTTATCAATCGCGTGTCTGTTGGCCGGGGTCGTCATCGCTGCCCGCGAGCCAGTGTCTTTCCAGTGCCGCCCGCTCGTTGTCGGTCGGCCCGTGTTGCAAAAATAGGTCCGGTCGTCGCCGGGCCGTGGTCATCAGGGCCTGCTCGGTCCGCCACTCGGCGATCCGCCGGTGATCGCCACTCGAGAGCACCGCCGGCACCCCGCGGCCCTCCCATTCCGGCGGCCGCGTGTAGTGCGGGTGATCCAGCCGGTCGGCCTCGAACGAGTCCTCGACCACCGACTGCGCGTCCCCGACCACGTCGGGCAGGCGCCGGGCGATCGCATCGACCACCACCATTGCCGCCAGCTCGCCCCCGGAGAGCACCAGGTCGCCGAGGGAATACTCGACGTCCACCCGGGAATCAAGTATCCGCTGGTCGAAGCCCTCGTAGCGGCCACAGACCAGCACCAATGGCTGCTCCCTCTCGGCCCAGTCGGCGATCACGTGCCGATCGAGCCGCTGCCCCTGAGGCGAGAGCGCCACGACCAGCGGCCGCGCCGCGTCGGTCTCGGCCACCGCCGCGTCGATCGCCCCACTGATCGGGCCGGGCTGCAACAGCATGCCCGGCCCGCCGCCGAACGGGCGATCGTCGACCCGACGGTTGCGATCGGTCGACCAATCGCGCGGGTTGTAACCCGCCACGGTCAGCCTTTCCTTCTCGATCGCGGAGCGGACCATGCCGCAGCGGTTCCCCGCGTCCACCAGTTCGGGGAACAGGGTCACCACCGAAATCCGCATCAGAAGTCGGGGTCCCAGTCGACCTCGATCCGACGCTCGTCGAGGTCAACCGCGCGGATGACCTCGTCGGGGAGGAAGGGAATCAATCGTTCCCGATCCCCCTGGACGACCAGCACGTCGTTCGCGCCGGTCTCCATCATGTCCTTCACCTCACCCAGCACCTGGCCGGAGAGGTGCACCACCTCGCAACCGATCAGGTCGCGCCAGTAGTACTCGTTCGGGCCGGCCGGCGGCAGCGCCTCCCGGTCGACCACCACCTCGGCCCGCCCGAGCGACTCGACCGCCGTGCGGTCGTCGAACCCGGCGATCTTGACGGTCACGCCCTTGGGGTGGACCGTCAGCTTCTCGAACTGCGCCGGGCGTGTCTCGCCGCGCTCGGTGCGCAGGGTGACGTCACGGTACCGCTTGATGTTCTCGATCGGTCGAGTGAACACCTGCAGCCATACCCAGCCCTTGATCCCGTAGGGACGACCGAGCTGAGCGATGACGACCGGATCGACCGGTTCCGTCGACGCCGTCACCGCTTACTCGGCGGCAGCAGTCGCCTGCTTCTTGCTCTGGCGGACCAGGGAGGCAACGCGCTCGCTGGTCTGCGCACCGCGCTCCTGCCAGAAGGCCAGGCGGTCGAGGTCCAGGCGCAGACGCTCTTCCTGACCACGGGCGACCGGGTTGAAGAACCCGAGACGCTCGACGTACGAGCCGCTGTCACGCGCGTTGCGCTTGTCGGTGACGACGACGTGGTAGAAGGGCTTCTTTTTGGCACCAGTACGAGCCAGACGAATCTTGACCATAACGCTTAACGATTCCTGTTGGAGTAGTGACTGCCAGACTGCGTCGACGACGACGCCGGCCAGCCATCTGACCGATCTCGCAGCCTCGGCAATTCACCGAGGGAAATTCAAGTGGCGCGATTTTACGGATTTTTGCGCAGAAATAAAGACCTGCGACCCACCGATTTTTCGGCGGGCGGGTCGAAACGAGGCCGGGACCGACGCTCAGGCGTCGTACGGGTCCCGCAACACGATGGTTTCCTCGCGGTCCGGCCCGGTCGAGATCAGGTCGACCGGCACCCCGGTCAGCTCCTCGATGCGGCGGATGTAGGCGCGCGCCTCGGCCGGCAGACCGTCGAGGTCCTTCACGCCGACGGTGGTCTGCGACCAGCCGGGCATCGACTCGTAGATCGGCACGCAGCGGGAGTAGGTGTCGGCGGAGAACGGCGCGCTCTCGATGCGCTGCCCCTCGATCTCATAGCCGATGCAGATCCGCACCTCTTCCATGCCGTCGAGCACGTCGAGCTTGGTCAGGCACAGGCCCGACAGGCTGTTGATCTGCACCGCCCGGCGCAGCGCCACGGCATCGAACCAGCCGCAGCGACGCGCCCGACCGGTGGTCGAGCCGAACTCGTGGCCACGCTTGGCCAGCCGCTCGCCGATCTCGTCCTCGAGCTCGGTCGGGAACGGCCCGCCGCCCACGCGCGTGGTGTAGGCCTTGGTGATGCCGAGCACGTAGTCGAGCTCCAGCGGCCCGACCCCGCTGCCGGTGGAAGCGCCGCCGGCGGTGGTGTTCGAGGAGGTGACGTACGGGTAGGTGCCGTGATCGATGTCCAGCAAGGTGCCCTGGGCGCCCTCGAACATCAGGTTGCGGCCCTCGCTCCGCATCTGCGCAAGCGTACCCGGCACGTCGCCGACCATCGGCGCGAGGATCTCGGCCTGGGCCAGCAGGCGATCGAGCGTCTGCTGGAAGTCGATCGCCTCGGCGCCGAAGTACTGGCGCAGCACGAAGTTGTGGTAATCGAGCACCTCGCCCAGCTTCGCGGCCAGGCGCTCGCGGTGGAAGATGTCCTCGAGGCGGATGCCGCGCCGCGCCACCTTGTCCTCGTAGGCCGGACCGATGCCGCGGCCGGTGGTGCCGATCTTCTGCTCGCCGCGGGCGTGTTCGCGCGCCTTATCGAGCGCGACGTGATGCGGCAGGATCAGCGGGCAGGCCTCGGAAAGCATCAGGCGGTCGGATGCCGGCACGCCGCGCGACTCGAGCTGCTCGATCTCCTCGATCAGCGCGTCGGGAGCCAGCACCACGCCATTACCGATCAGGCACTTGACGCCTTCGCGCAGGATGCCCGAGGGAATCAGGTGCAGGACGGTCTTCTCGCCGTCGATCACCAGGGTGTGACCGGCGTTGTGCCCGCCCTGAAAGCGCACGACCGCACCGACGTTCTCCGTCAGCAGGTCGACGACCTTGCCCTTGCCCTCGTCGCCCCACTGGGACCCGAGGACGACCACACTCTTACCCATGGTCCTATTCACCCGTTAGCTGCCAAGTTTGTGTTTGTCCGTCATCGACGGCGACCAGCTGCGCGGCGCCGTCGGGAATCGATTTCGTCGTGATCACGCGGTAGCCCTTGCCGCGCAGGTCGGCCACCGCCCGGTCGAGGGCCGCGTCGTTGAGGCGCGCCGGTGCGTAGACCGTCGGGCCCGCCGGCGCCTCGTCGTCGTCCTCGCCCAAGAGGTCACGCAGGTCGAGCGAGAAGCCCAGCGCCGGACGCGAACGGCCGAACACCTGGCCGATGTCGTCGTAGCGACCGCCGCGGGCGATCTCGCGCCCCATGCGCGGCGAGTAGGCGGCGTAGACCAGCCCGGTCTGGTAGTGATAGCCGTGCAGTTCGGACAGGTCGACCAACACCTCGCCGTCGACACGGGTATCGATCGCCTCGGCCACGGTGGCCAGGCGATCCAACGCGGCCCGCCCCTCGGCATCCAGCAGCCCGTTCAGGCGCTGTCCGGCCGACGCGAGCGTGGCCTGCCAGGGGCCGTGCAGGTCGCAGAGTGCCTCGATCGCCTCGACGAGCGATGCCTCCAGCGACCAGCCGGCGAGCGTCTGGCGAATCTCGGGGACGGCCTTGCGGGTCAGCGCGTCACGCAGCTGATCCTCGCGCGCCTCGTCGAGGCCCGCGGCGCGCACCAGCGCTCGGAAGACGCCCACGTGCCCGAGATCCAGCGTCATCTGCCGGCAGCCGCCGACCGCCAGCGCCTCGGTCATCAGCGAGATGACCTCGACGTCCGCCTCCGGGCCGTCGCTGCCGAACAGCTCGGCACCCACCTGCATCGGCGCGCGCGAGCCGCCCAGCCCGTCGGTCTTGGCGCGGATCACCGTGCCGATGTAGCACAGCCGCCGCTCGTCGACCGACGGCAGGCTGTGGGCATCCATCCGCGCGACCTGCGGGGTCATGTCGGCACGCACGCCGAGCTGGCGACCGGACAGGCCGTCGGTGACCTTGAGCGTCTCGAGGTCGAGGTCCTCGCCGGTGCCGACCAACAGGGTGTCGATGAACTCCACCATCGGCGGAACGACCAGCTCGTACCCCCAGCGATCGAAGGTTTCGAGCATCCGGGTGCGAACGCGCTCAATGCGGCGTGCCTGCGCGGGCAGGACCTCGTCGATGCCGGCCGGCAGAATCCAGGGGGACTGATTGCTCATTGCTGTTGCAGGGTGTCGAGTGTGTCGTGGACGAAGGGCCGAGGCGGGACACGGCACGGGGCAAAACCCGCGTATTGTAAACGCGGCACACAAAAAACCCCAGCCCGGGCTGGGGTTCTTCTATCGGGACGGGGTGCGGACTACCCCCAGACCCAGAGCGCAAGCCCGAGCAGGAGGATCACCAAGGCGATGATCCGCATGCGCGAATCCGGGGTCAGGGCGATCTGCGCGACCGCCTGCCGGTAGGTCCGCGGGCTGATGAACGGCAGCAGCGCCTCGATGATCAGCACCAGGCCGAGCACCCGCAGCAGGTCGTCCATCATGGCCGCTTACCGCGCCGGCAGCGCGGCGTCGCCCGACTCGCCCGTGCCGTTCGGCGACTCGAAGTAGCGGAAGAACGGGCTGTCCGGGCTGAGCACGAAGGTGTCGCTGCCGTTGGCAAAGACCTTCTGGTAGGCCTGGATGCTGCGGTAGAAGGCGAAGAATTCCTCGTCCTGGCCGAACGACTCGGCGTAGATGCGCGCCGCCTCGGCATCGCCCTCGCCTCGGATCTCGTCGGCCTCGCGCTCGGCCTCCGAGATGATCACCACGCGCTGGCGATCGGCATCGGAGGTGATGCGCTTGGCCTGCTCCTCACCGCGCGAGCGGATCGCCTTGGCCACCGTCGAGCGCTCCTTCTCCATCCGCGAGTAGACCGACTCGCGCACTTCCTGCGGCAGCTCGATGCGCATGATCCGCACGTCGACGATCTCCAGACCCAGCCCGGAGATGTCCTCGTTGGTGGTCTCGATCACGTTGCGCATGAACAGGTCGCGATCCCCGGACACCACCTCGGCGATGGTCCGGCTGGAGATCTGGCTCTTCATGCTGTCCTTGACGATCTGGTTCAGACGGCTCTCGGCCACCGACTCCTGACCGCGGGTCGCCCGGTAGAAGTCGGCCGGGTTCGTGATGCGCCACTTGATGTAGTAGTCGACGATCAGGTTCTTCTTCTCGCTGGTCAAGAACCGCTCCGGCGGCGTGGACAGCGACAGGATGCGCGTGTCGAACAGGCGCACCGAGTTCACGAACGGCAGCTTGAAGTGCAGGCCGGGCTCGAAGTCGGTCTCGACGATTTCACCCAGGCGGAACTTCACGCCCTCCTGGTATTCGGCCACCTGGAAGGTCGCGGTCGCGTAGAGGAACACGATCACGACGATGATCGGCAGCAGCAGGCGCGTCACCCAGTTCATTCGGACCCCCTGGTACGCAGACCGGAACGGTTGTTGTTGGAACTGCCCGAATTACCTTCGAACGAGGTGCTCGTCGAGAGCGACGGCACCGCCAGCGGCGCGCCACCGCGCAGGTCGGAATCCTGCATGACGTTGCCCTTGGTACCGGACGGCAGGTTCAGGATGTTGTTGGCGTTGTCCGGGTCGACCACGATCTTGTTGCCCTTGGCGTAGATCTCGCCGAGCGTGTCGATGTAGATCCGCTCGCGGATGATCGACGGGGCGATCCGGTAGGACGCCAGCAGCGCATCGAATCGCGCGGCCTCACCCTGGGCCTGGTTGATGACGCGGGACTGGTAGCCCTTTGCCTGCTCGAGGATCTGGGCGGCGTCACCACGGGCGCGCGGCACCACCTGGTTGGCGTAGGCCAGCGCCTCGTTGATGTAACGCTGCTCGTCTTCGCGGGCGCGGATGGCGTCCTCGAAGGCCGGCTGGACCGGCTCGGGCGGCTGGACGTCCTGCAGGTTGACCGAGCGGACGTTCAGGCCGGTCTGGTAGGACTCGAGCAACTCCTGCATGCGGGTGCGCACCGCGTCGACGATCTCGACCCGGCCGTCGGTCAGCACGTAGTCCATGCGGCTCGAGCCGATGACCTCGCGGATCGCGCTCTGCATGACGTCCTGCAGCGTGCCGTTGGGATCGCGGACGTTGAACAGGAACTCGACCGGATCACGCACGGTGAACTGGCTGGAGAGATCGACGTCGACGATGTTCTCGTCGTTCGTCAGCACCGTCATGCTGAGCTCGCGGTCGCGGTATTCGTCGACGTTGACGGTGATCACGTCCGAGATCGGGTACGGCGGATGCCAGTGCGGCCCCGGACCGGCGGTGCTGGTGTACTTGCCGAAGGTCAGCACGACGCCGCGCTGGCCTTCGTCGACGATGTAGATACCGGAGATCAGCCAACCGATCAGCACGATGCCGATGATCGCCAGGATCCCCTTGGACCCACCGGCATTGCCCATGCCGCCACCGCCGCCGAAGCGGTCCTTCAGGCGTCCGAGGGCATCGTCGATGTTGGGCGGCTTACCGCCCCGGCCGCGGGGATTCGACCAGGGATCTTTACCGCCACCCGGCTCGTTCCAGGCCATGGGCTTCTCCAGTGATTGCCGCCGGCGAATCCGGCGGGCAGTGGGTATGCGTGAGGTTTCGTGACATCCACCCCGCCCGACGGGCGGAAAGCAGCGCCAAAGTGTAGTGGCCGTGGCCGGACGTGGCAACCGCCGTCAGTGTCCGGGCTCGCGGTCGGCCAGGACCACCTCGAAGGGCTCGGGCGGCGCCGGCTCGGGGGCATCGAGCACCATGTCGGCCAGTGCCGGTTCCTTTTTGAGCAACTGCCCCCAGCGCGCCACCGGCAGATTGATCTCCAGGTGCCAGCCATCCTCGTCGACCGATTCCTCGAGCACGGCGCCCTCCCCCTGCAGCTGGGCGTAGAGGCGGCCGTCGGCCATGGGGATGAACAGCCGTCGCGTGACGCTGCTCGGCTCGAGTCGCTCGGCCAGGGCCTCGCGCAGCTCGTCGAGCCCGAGCGATTCCTTGGCCGACACCCAGACGCGGCTGGGCAGGCCGGCGGCATCGCGATCGACCCGCACGGCATCGTCTTCGAGCTGATCGATCTTGTTCATGACGGTCAGGCGCGGCATCTTGCCCGCGCCGATCTCCTCGAGCACGACCTCGACGTCCTCGATCTGCCGATCGCGCTCCGGCGAGGCGGCATCGACCACGTGCAGGAGCAGGTCGGCCTCCAGCGTCTCCTCGAGGGTGGAACGAAACGCGGAGACCAGCTCGTGCGGCAGGTGACGGATGAAGCCGACCGTGTCGGCGAACACCACCGTCAGTTGCGGGTTCATCTCCACCCGGCGCAGCGTGGTGTCGAGCGTGGCAAACAACTGGTCGGCGGCGAAGGACTCGGCCACGGTCAGGGCGTTGAACAGGGTGGACTTGCCGGCGTTGGTGTAGCCGACCAGGGCCACGGTGGGCACGTCCGACTGCTGACGCCCCTTACGCCCCTCGGCCCGCTGGCGACGCACCCGCGCGATACGCTCCTTGAGCTGCTTGATGCGTCCGCCGAGCAGGCGGCGGTCCATCTCGAGCTGGGTTTCGCCCGGCCCGCGCAGACCGATCGACCCGCCGCGCTGGCGCTCGAGGTGGGTCCAGCCCCGCACCAAACGCGTGGCCAGGTGGTTCAACTGGGCCAGTTCGACCTGCAGCTTGCCCTCGTGCGAGCGGGCGCGCTGGGCGAAGATGTCGAGGATCAGGCCGGTCCGGTCGAGCACGCGGCACTTGACCAGCCGCTCCAGGTTGCGCTCCTGGGAGGGCGAGAGCTGGGCGTTGACGATCACCAGTTCGGCCTCGTGCGCGGCGACCAGCTCGGCCAGCTCTTCGGCCTTGCCCTTGCCGATGAACAGGCGCGGGTCCGGGGTCTGACGGTTGACCGTGCTCTCGGCGAGGATCTCGGCGCCGGCCGAACTGACCAGCTCGCGGAACTCGGTCAGGTCCTCGTTGGAATCCACCGCGCGCTGCTCGACGTGCAGCAACACGGCCCGTTCACCGCCCTGGTGGCGCTCGAAGAACTCCATCGGGGTTATTCGTCGCCCCCGCCGTCGCGGCCCTCGCCCTTGGGCTCGGCATCGATGTTCACCGGCCGGGTCGGCACGATGGTGCTGATCGCGTGCTTGTAGACCAGCTGGGAGACGTTGTTCTTCAGCAGCACGACGAAGTTGTCGAACGAGTCGATCTGGCCCTGCAGCTTGATGCCGTTGCGCAGGTAGATGGATACCGGAATGTGCTCACGACGCAGGGTATTGAGAAACGGTTCTTGCAGTGACTGGCTTTTGGCCATGGTGATTCCTCTTGTTGGTTATCCGGCCTCTTGGGCCGGTCGGCCGTTCTCGGCGGCCTGTGCCCCGGTGTAACGGCTGCCGCGACGAGCGGGCAATGGCCGGAACAATGGGGATACCTGTCGGCAATTCAATCAATGAGAAGTGTAGGGGGAATTATCCACCGGTGACAGACCGGCCGGTCCAGGGGCGCGCCGCCACGTCTCGCGCCCCCTTCAAGATGCCTTCCCGGCGATAAAGTTCATTATGCGCGATTCGACCCGATCGACCGCCTGGGCGTCCACCGCCTCCCAGTGCGGGGCCGAGCGCAACCAGGTGCGCTGGCGCTTGGCCAACTGGCGCGTGGCCGTGATCGCCCGGTCGCGCATCTGGTCGAAATCCCATTCGCCGGCCAGGTGCGCCCAGGCCTGCCGGTAGCCGACTGCGCGCATCGAGGGCATCCCGGGGTGCAGGTCACCCCGGGCATACAGGGCCTCGACCTCGGCGAGAAAACCGGCCTCGAGCATGGCATCGAAGCGCTCGGCCACCGCCCGGCGGGTGTGCGCGGTGCTCGGCGGCCACAGCGCCACCGCCAGCAGCCGCTCGTCGGCCAACGGCGAGACCGGCGGGTGTTCCTGCTGCCAGTCGCTCAGGCTCTTGCCGGTGGCACGAAAGACCTCCAGCGCCCGGCCGATGCGCTGCGGGTCGGTCGCGTGGATGCGCGCGGCGGCCACCGGGTCGACCTCGGCCAATTGTTGGTGCATGGCCGGCCAGCCGCTGGCCGCCGCCTCCTCGGCCACCGCCGCGCGGACGGCCGGATCGGTCGGCGGCAGCCGGGAAATGCCCTGCAGCAGCGCCTGAAAATACATCATCGTCCCGCCCACCAGCAGGGGCACTCGCCCCGCATCCCGGGCCGTGGCAATCGCGACCACGGCATCGCGACAGAACTGCTCGACGCTGTACGTCTCGGCCGGATCGCGGATATCCACCAACGCATGCGGGTAGCGCGCGAGCAACTCGGCGTCCGGCTTGGCGGTGCCGATGTCCATGTCGCGATAGATCATCACCGAGTCGACCGAGATGATCGACACGGGAAGCCGGTCGGCCAGACGCATGGCCAGCGCGGTCTTGCCCGAGGCGGTCGGCCCGGCGATGGCCACGATCGGCAGCACGTTCGCGTCCACCGTCACTGCCCCCGCATGAACCAGCGATCGAGCTCCTCGATCGTCAGTCGACGCCAGGTCGGCCGACCGTGGTTGCACTGGTCACTACGCTCGGTGCGCTCCATGTCGCGCAGCAGGGTATTCATCTCGGGGACCGTCAGACGACGATTGGCCCGCACCGAGCCGTGACAGGCCATGGTGGAAAGGATCTCGTCGATGCGGTCGCCCACCACCGCGCGCGGCACATCGTCGCCGGCCAGCGGCACGCGCCGCATTTCGGCGAGCATCTCGCGCACCAGCGTTTCGATGTCCGCCTCGCGCAGCATCACCGGCACCTCGCGCACCCGGACCCGCTCGGGCCCGACCCGATCGAGCACCACCCCGGCGGCGGCAAAGGCCTCCTGCCAGGTCTCGAAGGCCTCCGCCTCGGCGGGTGAAACCGCGATATCCACCGGCAAGAGCAACGGGGCGACCGACAGCGCCCGCTCGCGCCAACCCTGCTTGAGCCTTTCGTAGGTGACCCGCTCGGCGGCGGCATGGGCGTCCACGATCACCAGCCCGTCGCGGTTGCGCGCCAGGATGTAGATCTCGCCCAGGTGGGCGATGGCATACCCCAACGGGGGGATTTCGGCATCCTCCGGCAACGGCTCGGCGACCCGGCCGCCCTCGCCCTCACCGGCCCGCGCCTGTTCGAGCAGGGAGAAGTAACCCTGTGCCGAGCGCCCGCCCGTCGCCAGGCCGGCCACCCCATCAGCGGCAAAGGACGCCCCGGCGCCGGAGCGCGGCGCACCACCGACCACCGGCATGGCGGGCGCCATCGCCTCGCCCGCTTCAGCAACGCCCGGAGAGGCCGCACCACCCGGGGTCGCCAGCGCCCGATGCACGGACTGGAACAGGAAGTCGTGCACCCCGCGGGCATCGCGAAAGCGCACCTCCGCCTTGGTCGGATGCACGTTGACGTCCACCGTCGCCGGATCGAGGCGCAGCGAGAGCACGTAGGCCGGGTGGCGCGCGTGGTGCAATACGTCGCTGTAGGCGCGACGGATCGCGTGGGCGACCAGCCGATCGCGCACCACCCGGCCGTTGACGAAGAACAGCTGCTGATCGGTCGAGGCGCGGGCGTACTGGGGGCTGGCGACCAGTCCCTGCAGGGCAAACCCCGAGGCCGCGGCATCGATCTCGCGCGCCTCGTCGAGAAAGCCGCGCCCGAGCACCGCGGCAATGCGCTGCTCGATCGAATCGAGGTCGACCGCCGGCAGATCGAACACCAGCCGGTCGTTGTGACTCAGGCGAAAGGCGACCTCGGGGTTGGCGAGCGCGAGCTTGCGCAGCAGCTGGTCGACGTGGCCGAACTCGGTCCGTTCGGTACGCAGGAACTTGCGGCGCGCGGGCACGTTGAAGAAGAGATCGCGCACGTCGACCAAGGTGCCGGGCTTCGCCGGCGTGGGGCGGGGCTCGTCGAACACGCCGGGGGCGAGCTCCCAGCCATGTTCGTCCGCGGCGGTGCGCGAAACCAGCCGCAGGCGGGAAATCGACTGGATGCTGGCCAGCGCCTCGCCGCGAAAGCCGAAGCTGGCCACCGCCTCGAGGTCATCGAGATCGCGGATCTTGCTGGTCGCGTGGGGCGAGATCGCCAGGGGGAGTTGTTCGGGGGGCATGCCGTGGCCGTTGTCGCGCACGGACAGCTGCTTGACCCCGCCGGCGGCGACCTGCACCTCGATTCGGTCGGCACCGGCATCGAGGGCGTTTTCCACCAGTTCCTTGATCACGCTGGCCGGCCGCTCGACCACCTCGCCGGCGGCGATCTGGTTGACCAGGGACTGTGGCAGTTGGCGGATCTCGGCCATGGGACTCCGGGCAAAGCCGCCATTGTCACCCCGTGTCTCAGCTCGAGACAAGGAGCAGACCGGCCCGACCTCAGAGCATCGCGTAGCGGGTGCCTTGTGGGGCGTGCGCCGTGTAGTAGCTGTTCACGCCCTCGAGGATCGACTGGGCGATCTGGCGCTGGTAGCTCGACGAGCGCAGGCGCTGCTCTTCCTGCGGATTGCTGATGAAGGCGCTCTCCACCAGGATCGAGGGGATATCCGGCGACTTGAGCACGGCAAACCCGGCCTGCTGCACGTCGTGCTTGTGCAGCTTGGCGATGTTGCCGATGCGCTGGAGCACCCGGTCGGCGAAGTCGAGACTCGATTCCAGCGTCTTGGTCTGGGCCAGGTCGAGCAGTACCGAGGCGACGTCTTCGTCGTGACCGGACAGCGACGCCCCGCCGACGAAGTCCGCGCTGTTCTCCTTGGCCGCCAGCCAGCGGGCGGCCTCGGAACTGGCCCCGTTCTGGCTCAGGCAGTAGACCGAGGCCCCCTTCGCCGAGGCGAGACGGAAGGCATCGGCGTGCACGGAAATAAACAGGTCCGCCTCGTGGCGACGGGCGATCTCGGTGCGTTGGCGCAGCGGGATGAAACGGTCGTCGTCACGGGTCATCACCGGGGTCAGGCCCGGCGTGGCCGCGATCAGGTCGCGCAGCTGCAGGCCGATGTTGAGCACGATGTCCTTTTCCCGCGTGCCACGGCGGCCGATGGCGCCGGGGTCCTTGCCGCCGTGGCCGGGATCGATCGCCACGACCAGGTCGCGGAACGCGCCCGACCCGGACTGCAACGTGGACTCCTGGCGGGGGACGTCCGGGCGCTCGGCGATCACGGTATCCGCGCCGCCGCCGTGAGGCAGGTCGACCACCAGTCGGTGCGACCCGCCACCCGTGGGCGGCAGGATGATGATCTGCGGGCGGGCCCGTTTCTTGAGATCGAACACGAGGCGCAGGTCGTGGCCGTTGCGTACGCCCACGCGCAGCCCCTTGACCACCGGCGAGTCCGGCGTCGACGGCAGGGAGACATCCTTCAGCCGGGTCGAATGGATGTCGATGACCGCGCGTGCCGGGTTGTCCAGCAGCAACGTATCGAAGTCGACCGGGTTGGAAATGGCGAAGACGTAGCGGGTAAAGCCCTCGTGGCGGCCCGCCTCGACGCGGGAAACCTCGGCGGCCCGACCGGCCAGCGCCGGACCGGCCAGGGGAAGGCCGAACGCCGCCGCGCCGGTGCCAAGCGCCATGCGCAGGAAGCGGCGGCGGTCGGCAGCAAGCAAGGCAAGCGCGTCACGGGCAGATTGGGATGAGTTGTTCATGCTCCACCTCTGGCAACACAGCCCCAAGAACGTGTCGTGCAACACGGTTCCTACAGTGTGCGCCAAAAGGGATTTTTTTCAACAATTGCAAGAAGATAGCGCGTACTTCTTAACCCGATACGAGGAGCGCGCTTACCAAATATGGCACCCGGGCCAGGCGATAAGCACAAGATGATGTGCTTTTGGCTGGCGTTGAAAAAACACCACACCCGGCGATAACGCCGACTCAATCGGCCGCAAGTCGCGCCAGCCAGGCCTCGCCCAGCGGGGTCGCCGCCCGGCAGACAAGATCACGTCGGTCCGGACGACTCGCCTCACCCGACAGCGATAGCTCGAGGTCCGCCTCGAGCTCGCCGGCAGCCTGACTGAGCCACTCGACCAGGAACAGCGCCTGGTCCGCCTCGTCGCGCACGCCGAGGTAGTCGAGCTCCTCGGGGTCGGCCAGCCGGTAGAGATCGAGATGCAGCACGCGGTCGGGTCCCCCCGGCGGCGCGGTCACGTCGTAGGGCTCGACCAGCGTGTAGGTGGGGCTGCGAATGGTGCCGCTCACCCCCAGCGCACGCAGGAACGCCCGGGCGAAGGTGGACTTGCCCGCGCCCAGCTCGCCGCGCAGTGACAACAGGCCCGCCGCGGGCGCCACCGCGGCCAGGCGCGCGGCAAATGCCTCGACCGCCGCTTGATCGAGCGCGTGGTGGCGTTGCTCGGCCATGGACGCCGTCATTGTCCGCCCTGCCCCGGTGGCGCGCCATTCGCGCAGCGGGCCCGGCGCCAGCCCGACCCGGGCGACACGATGCGCCCCTGCTCGCCCGAGCGGCCGTTGAGGCGGTCGCGGATTGCGCCGAACAGGTCACTGGCGGCCATGCCCCACTCGCCGTGCGCCTCGGCCTCGACCTCGCCCGCTTCGGCGTGCAGGCAGACCGCGAGCTCCATCGCGGCAAACCGCGACAGCCCCATGCCCAGCAGGGCACCGAGCAGGCCGGCCAGCACGTCGCCGGTGCCCGCCGTCGCCAACGCGGCACTGCCCCGTTGGCACACCGCAAGGCGATCGCCATCGGCCAGCACGCTGCCGGCCCCCTTCAGCACCACCGCGCAACCGAGTCGCTCGGCAATCGAACGCGCTGCCCCGAGGCGGTCGGTGTTGATGGCGGCGGTATCGCACTCGAGCAGCATGGCCGCCTCGCCCGGGTGCGGCGTGATCACCGCCCCCCGGTCACGCAACGAATTCGGTCCCAACAGGCGCAGGGCATCGGCATCCACCACCAGCGGCAAGGGGCAGTCGCGCAGCGCACGCCAGACGGTCATCGCCCAGCCGTCACGCCCCAGCCCGGGCCCGGGCCCGACCACGATGCTGGTCGCCATCGAGGCCAGGCGCAGCAGGTCATGGGCGCTGTCGACGCCATGCACGATCAACTCGGGCCGGCCGATGTTGAGCGTGGCGGCATGATCGGGATGGGTGGCGACGATCACCTTGCCGGCCCCGGCACACAGGGCCGCCTCGGCGGCCAACCGGGCGGCGCCGGGCATGCCGCGGTTGCCGGCGGCGACCAGCACGGTGCCGAAACGCCCCTTGTGCCCATCGGCCGAGCGCCGGGCGAGGTGAACGCCACCCGCCAGCAGGTCGAGCGGGATCTCGTCGGCCGGCTCGGGGGCGTGACCGAGATCGGCCAGTACCCGCGCGCCACAGACTGCCACGGCCGGGCCGGTGCTCAGGCCACGCTTGATGCCAAGGAAGGTCACCGTGCAGTCGGCCGCCAGGGTTCGCGGATCGACCGCGCCACGGTCGGCATCGACACCCGAGGGCAGATCGACGGCCAGCAGGCCCGGACGCTCGTCCCGCGAGTCGGTCACGGCCGCCACGCGCTCGAGGAAATCGGCCGGCGCGCCCTCGATGGCCCGATCGAGACCGATCCCGAACAGGGCGTCGACGACCACGTCGGCCGCGCGCAGCGCCTCGTCGATGGCGGTCGGTTCGGTCCGCACCTCGATGCCGGGGACGGCCGTCGAGAGCGCCGACCAGGCATGCGCTGCACTGCCGTGAAAGCCTGGTTGCTGCCAGCCGAGCAGATCGACCATCAGGCCGGCCTCTCGCGCCAGCCGGGCGATCACCAGCCCATCGCCGCCGTTCTGCCCCGGCCCGACCAGCACGGCCAGGTGCCGGGCGGCCGGCCAGCGGCCGCGCAGCTCGGCAAACGCCGCGCCACCGGCACGCTCCATCAGGCCATAGGCATCCACCCCGCCGGCGAACAGGGCCCGTTCATGCGCCTGGATGGCCGCCACCGACCAGGCACGCGTCAGGCCCGGGGCGGCGTCGGGACGAATGATCCGAGGGGTGGCAGTCACGTGACGTTCCGTCCCGATCAGCCGAGGATGTCCGGGCGCGGCAGGAAACCGAGGGCATCGAAGGCGCGCTGCAGGGTCGGCCGGGCACGCTCGGCGGCGCGCTCGGCGCCCTTGGCGAGGATGGCATCCAGCCCGGCCTCGTCGGCACGGATCTCGCGGTAGCGCGCGGTGATCGGCTCGAGGTGGGCGATCACCGCCTCGCCGGTCTCGACCTTGAGCTTGCCGTAGCCCTCGCCGGCCAGGCGGCTCTCGATCGACTCGATCGACTCGTCGCCGAAGATCGACAAGAGCGTCATCAGGTTGGACACGCCCGGCTTGTTCTCGGGGTCGAAGCGAATCTCCATGTCCGAGTCGGTCACCGCCTTCTTGAACTTCTTGAGGATCTTCTTCGGCTCGTCGAGCAGGGCCACGTAACTGGCCTCGCTGGGATCGGACTTCGACATCTTCGCGGTCGGGTCCTGCAGCGACATCACGCGCGCGCCCGCCTTGGGGATGAACGGCTCGGGCACGGTGAAGATGTCGCCGTAGAGCTTGTTGAAGCGCATGGCGAGATCGCGGGTCAGTTCGAGGTGCTGCTTCTGGTCGGCGCCGACCGGCACGTGGGTGGCCTGGTAGAGCAGGATGTCGGCGGCCATCAGCACGGGGTAGTCGAACAGGCCGGCGTTGATGTTGGCCTGGTGGCGCTGCGACTTGTCCTTGAACTGGGTCATGCGCTCGAGCTCGCCCATGTAAGTGTAGCAGTTGAGCACCCAGCCGAGCTCGGCATGGGCCGGCACGTGCGACTGGACGAACAGCGTGCTCTTGTCCGGATCCAGCCCGCAGGCGAGATACAGGGCCAAAAAGTCGTAGCAGCGCGAGCGGAACTCGGCCGGGTCCTGGCGCACGGTGATCGCGTGCAGGTCGACCAGCATGAACAGCGCATCGTGCGTGTCCTGCATGTTGACCCAGTTGCGGATCGCGCCGACGTAGTGGCTGATCAGCAGTTGCCCGGAAGGCTGGATGCCGGAGAGCACCACCGGCGGCTTGTCGTTCTTGGACATAGATTGCGGGTTCTTCAGGCTGATGAACGGATGGATTGAGCCGGGTCGCTTCGGTACGCCACGGATCGGCACGAGGCGCCCTCCCGGGCAAGGCGGCTCATCATAGCAAAGGCCGCGGCAGGTCATCCCGGCCCGCTCCTGCTATACAGGAAGGGAAGCCACCGGGGGTTCCCAGACAATGCCGGCGATTCTCTTCGACATGGACGGCGTGCTCTACGTCGGCGACCGCCCCATCGACGGGGCGGTCGAGACGCTGGCGTGGTGCCGTCGACAGGCCATCCCGTTCCGTTTCGTCACCAACACCACCTCTCGACCCCGCACGGCCCTGGTCGACAAGCTCGAGTCGATGGGCATCGAGGCCCGGGCAGACGAGATCATCACGCCACCGGTCGCCGCCCGTCAGTGGCTGTCACGACACGTCGACGGGCCGGTCGGCCTGTTCGTCCCCGAGGCCACCCGGGCGGAGTTCGCCGATTGCATCCCCGCCTCTCCCCACGACCAGCGCGTTGCGGCCATCGTGCTGGGCGATCTGGGCGAGGGATGGGACTTCGCCACCTACAATCGCGCCTTCCGCTGGCTCAAGCAAAATCCGGACGCGCCACTGGTCGCGCTCGGCCTGACCCGATTCTGGGAGGCCGAGGACGGCCCACGTCTCGACGTCGGCCCGTTCGTGCGCGGGCTCGAGTACGCCATCGGACGCGAGGCGATCGTGCTGGGCAAGCCCAGCGCGGCGTTCTTCCAACGGGCCGTAGAGCAACTGGGGGTGCCCGCCGAACAGACCCTGATGATCGGTGACGACATCGTCGGCGACATCGGCGGCGCCCAAGGCGCCGGCCTGCGGGCACTCCTGGTCCGCACCGGCAAGTTTCGCCCGACGGATCTCGACGGCGATATCTCGGCCGACGGGGTGATCGGGTCGATCGCCGACCTGCCGACCTGGTGGGAGCACAAGTCGCCACCATGAGCGCCGACCAGGGCCTGCTGTTCGCGATCCTGGGGCTGACCCTGGCGGGATTTGCCTGGGGACGGTTGCGCTACGACGTGGTCGCGATACTTGCCCTGCTGGCAACCGGACTGACTGGACTGGTGCCACCCGAGTCCCTGTTCAGCGGGCTGTCCCACCCGGCGGTGATCACCGTGGCGGCGGTGCTGATCCTCAGCCGCGCGCTGATCAACGCCGGGGTGATCGACGTGCTCGCCCGCCGGCTGACCCGGGTGGGCGACCGCCCGATGGTCCAGGTGATCACCCTGACCGGGGTGGTGGCGCTGAGCTCGGGGTTCATCAACAACGTCGGCGCGCTGGCGCTGTTCATGCCGGTGGCCGTCTGGATGGCCCGGCATGCCGGCCGTTCGCCGTCGTTCCTGCTCATGCCGCTGGCCTTCGGCTCGCTGCTCGGCGGCACACTCACCCTGATCGGCACGCCCCCGAACATCATCATCGCCGCCTACCGGACCGACACCGACTCGCCGGCCTTCGGCATGTTCGATTTCCTGCCGGTGGGGTTGGCCATCACGCTCGCGGGCATCGCCTTCATCGCCCTGGTCGGCTGGCGACTGACACCCTGTCGCAGCCAGTCGGCCGAGAACGGCGAGCTGTTCGAGATCGAGAACTACCTGACGGAAGTGCGGGTGCCGGAATCGAGCAGCTATGCCGGGCGCAGCGTGCACGAGCTGATCGACTCGGTCGCCGACGAGACCGACGTGATGGTCACCGCCCTGCTGCGAGAGGACGAGCGCCGACGGATGCCCTCGACCTACGAGGTGCTCCGGCCCGGCGACATCCTGCTGATCGAGGCCGATTCCGACGGTCTCAAGGCGTTGATCGACGTCACCGGGGTGGAACTGGCTGCCGGCGAAACCGCCGAGAGCGAGGAAGAAACCGACAAGACCGCCGGCGAGCTGACCCTGGCCGAGGCGATCGTCGCGCCCAACTCGAGGCTGGTCGGGAACTCGGCGGGGGCACTCGACCTGCGAGAGCGCTACGGGGTGAACGTGCTGGCCGTCGCCCGACAGGGCAGGCGATTGAAACAGCGCATCAGTCACATCCGCTTTCTGCCCGGCGACATCCTGCTGCTGCAGGGGCGCGAGGAGAGCCTGCCCGGCGCGATGAGCCGACTCGGCTGCCTGCCGCTGGCCGCGCGCGGACTCAATATCGCCCGTCCTCGTCGCGTCGCGCTGGGCGCCAGCATTTTCGTCGCCGGCCTCGCCCTCGTCGCCTTCGACCTGTTGCCGGTGGCCATGGCGCTGGTCGGCACCGCCGTGGCGATGGTGATCGCCGGGCTCCTGCCCTCCGACGATGCCTATCGCGCCATCGACATGCCGGTGATCGTGCTGCTCGCCGCCATGCTGCCGGTCGGCCAGGCGCTGGAAACCACGGGCGGCTCGGCCCTGATCGCCGAGACCCTGCTGGTCGCCGCCGACCACCTGCCCGCGTTCGCCACCCTGGCGCTGCTGATGACGGCGGTCATGCTGCTGTCCAACCTGGTCAACAACGCGGCAGCGGCCGTGCTCGCCGCCCCGATCGGCATCCAGATCGCGCAGGGCATGAACGCCTCGCCCGACCCGTTTCTCATGGCGGTGGCCATCGGCGCCTCCTGCGCCTTCCTCACGCCGATCGGCCATCAGTCAAACACGCTGGTCATGGCGCCGGGCGGCTACCGGTTCGGCGATTACTGGCACATGGGCCTGCCGCTGTCGCTGCTGGTCGTCGTGGTGGCCGTGCCCGTGATCCTGTGGGTCTGGCCGATGACCGGGTGACGGGCCGAACCGGCGTCGGTCGGGTAGAATCCTCGGCCGGCCACCGGCGTGATGACCGACGTCGGCACTCACTGCGAGGAGACGCTTGCCAACCCGGCAAGGTTCTTTTATCCTACGCGGCCTTTGAATTGACCCGCCCGCGTGCCGGCCGCCGAACAGGCTCCGATCCCCTTGGCACGCGCGCAAACAAGACGAGTCGCTCAGGAGACAATCATGGCCCGAGTTTGCCAAGTAACCGGGAAGCGCCCGGCGGTCGGTAACAACGTATCGCACGCGAACAACAAGACCCGGCGTCGGTTCCTGCCCAACCTGCACAAGAAGCGGTTCTGGGTAGAGAGCGAGCAGCGCTTTGTCAGCCTGCGTGTTTCCAGCCACGGCCTGCGCACGATCGACAAGGTCGGCATCGAGACGGTCATCGCCGAGATGCGTGCCCGCGGCGAGAAGGTCTGAAACACCGCTTACCACCCTATTTCGACAGGTAACACGACATGCGCGACAAAATCCGACTGGTATCCACCGCTGGCACCGGCCACTTCTACACGACCGACAAGAACAAGCGGAACATGCCGGAAAAGATGGAAATCAAGAAGTACGATCCGGTAGTACGCAAGCACGTCATCTACAAGGAAGCCAAGATCAAGTAAGGGCGCCTCGCCGTCCCCGGACGGCGGGCCTCTGCTGATCGGCCCTTGACGGACCCCGCGAGGACACCTCGCGGGGTTTCTTCGTGTCATGCCGGAACTCCCCGAAGTCGAGACCACCCGACGCGGCATCGAGCCGCATGTCGTCGGGCAGCGCATCGAAGGCGTCACCGTCCGCGACGCCCGCCTGCGCTGGCCGGTGCGCGCGGACCTCGCCGACTTCCTGCACGGTCGCCCCGTCGAGTCGGTCGAGCGCCGCGCCAAGTACCTGCTGCTGCGCCTGGACCGCGGGGATCGGGTGCTGATCCACCTGGGCATGTCCGGCAGCCTGCGACTCGACGACCCGACCAACCCGCCGCGCAAGCACGACCACGTCGAGTGGCGCCTGGGCAACGGCCGTGCGCTGCGCCTGCACGACCCCAGGCGTTTCGGTGCCGTACTGACCGACCACGTGGACGACCCGCATCGGCGCCTGCGCAACCTCGGCCCCGAACCGCTCGATCCCGACTTCGGCGGCGCCTACCTCGCCAGCCGGTTCGCCGGCCGACGCGTGGCCGTCAAGCAGGCGATCATGAATGCCGAAATCGTGGTGGGCGTGGGCAATATCTACGCCTCGGAGGCCCTGTTCCTGGCGGGCATCCACCCCGGGATGCCGGCAGGCCAGCTTGCCCCGGATGCCTGCGACGCCCTGGCCGCGGCCATCCGCCAGGTACTTGCCGCAGCCATCGAGCAGGGCGGCACGACCCTGCGCGACTTCCTCGCCCCGTCGGGCACGCCCGGCTACTTCCGCCAGACACTCAACGTGTACGAACGCACCGACCAGCCTTGCCGCCGCTGCGGGACGCCGGTCGAACGCGTGGTCATGGGGCAGCGCTCGACGTGGTTCTGTCCGGCGTGTCAGCCGGAAGACTGAAGAGGTCGGAGCTCAGACCGATGTTCGCGAGGCCCAAAGAGGCCTCAATCATGTCGTCTGACCTCTCATTTCTTCTCTCCGACTTCTCTCCCTATTCCGGCTCGATCTCGAGCAATTCGCGCACAATCGCGTCCACTTCCTCGGTATCCCAGATGATCCCGGCATTGACCGAGTAGTGGATGCGCCCGTCGGCGGCGACCAGGAACGAACTCGGGAAGGCGAAGGCGTCGTACTTGGCCGCGACCGCGCCGTCCGGGTCGACCGGCACGGGGAAGGAGACGTCGAAGTCCTGCATGAATTCGCGCAGGTGCTCGGGCGACTGCTTGAAGGCGATGGCGTAGATCTTGAGCCGATCCGGGTAGCGGCTCGCCAGGCGTTCCATCGAGGGGATCTCCTCGACACAGGCCGGGCACCAAGTGGCCCAGAAATTGACGATCTGCACGCCGTCGAAATCCGGGTCCAGCCGCTGGGGATTGCCCTCGAGGTCGGTAAGCTCGAATGCCGGCGCCTCCTGCGGCTCGACCGGTTGCAGGCCGGTCTGGCGATCCACGGGCGTGGTGCGTTCGGGGTCGATCGGGCGCACCTCGGTCGGGTGCGCCGCGGCGGCGAGCAGCGGGATCGCCCGCAGGATGTCGTCGGGCAGTGACTGCACCGCGCGCGCCTCGGCCGGATCGTCCATCACGCGATCCAGGTGCTCGAGGGTCTCGGGCTGCGGCTCGTCGAGGTGCATGTGGTAGTAGTCACGCACCTCGGGCACCACCTGGACGAACAGGTCGCTGCCGGCGGCGAGAAAACGCTCGCGCAGGTCGAGCAGGCGGTGGCGGTACACGCCGCGCTCCGGCTGGAGCAGCATCACCGGCAGGTTGGTGGCATCGATGATCGAGAACAGCTCGGGCTCTTCGCCCGCGACCGGCGCGCCCCGGTACAGGCTGGGGAAGATCAGCACGCCCCCGGCCAGCGCCTCCGGGTCGTCGCTGCGCTCCTGCCACCAGCGCATCCCGCGCAGGGTCGGCACCGCCATCCGGTCGGCGGCCACCACCACGGTGGGACGCCCCGCCTCGACGGCCCGTTGGATCAGCGACCCCACCGGCTCGCCGTCGATGTTGCGCACGTTGAGGTCCGAGCGCGGCAGGAACAGCGAATCCATCACGTCGACCATCCAGACCGTCGCCCCGCGACGCGCCAGGGCGAGCGCCACGCTCTCCGGGCCGGGCAGGTCGCCGTACTGATTGACCACCCAGAGCACCAGCGGCCCGTCCTCGGGCGCGCCCTGTGGCGGCTCGATCACCCGGACGTCCAGCTGATCGCCGCCCTCGCCCAGGGGAATCGCCAACTCGGCCCGGGCCGGCCCCACCAACATCACCAACAGGACCGCCAGCAACCCTTGATGCCACGCCATGCGAACGCCCCACTTCATCGCTGTCCTCCGGGTCACCGCGCGCATCGCATCGCGCGCCGCGCTCTCGTACAATAGCCAACGGCCCGAAAACCCACCGGGCCGCAAATCCTTAGCATGCTAGCAGTTGAACGCCCATGACACACTCGGCCCCCGCCGTTTTCGAAACGCAAATCGACGCCCTGGAACTGATCCACCGCGGCAAGGTGCGCGATCTCTACCGCATCGACGACGAGCGGATGCTGATCGTCACCACCGACCGGGTCTCGGCCTTCGACGTGATCCTGCCCACCCCGATCCCCGACAAGGGTCGGGTACTGACCGAGATCTCGCGCTTCTGGTTCGAGAAGAGCCGCGACCTCGTGCCCAATCACCTCTGCGAAGCGCAGGATCTCGCCGCCATCGTTCCGGACGAGGCACAGCGCGCCCAACTCGTCGGCCGCAGCGTGATCGTGCGCAACCTCAAGGCCCTGCCGATCGAGGCGGTGGTGCGCGGCTACCTGATCGGCTCGGGCTACAAGGACTACCAGGCAACCGGCGCGGTCTGCGGTATCAAGCTACCCGAGGGGCTGCAACTGGCCGACAAGCTGCCCGAGCCCATCTACACCCCGGCCACCAAGGCCGACGTGGGCGACCACGACGAGAACATTGATTTCGCCGAGACCGAGCGCCTGATCGGCCCCGAGATGGCCGCCCAGGTGCGCGATACCGCCATGCGCCTCTACCGCCTGGCCGCGGACTACGCCGCCAAGCGGGGCATCATCATCGCCGACACCAAGTTCGAGTTCGGCCTCGACGAACACGGCACGCTGCACCTGATCGACGAGGCGCTCACCCCGGACTCCTCGCGCTTCTGGCCGGCCGACGAGTACCGCCCGGGCATCAGCCCGCCGTCGTTCGACAAGCAGTTCATCCGCGACTGGCTCGAGACCCTCGACTGGGACAAGACCGCCCCCGGACCGGCCATCCCCGACGAGATCATCGCCCAGACCCGCGAACGCTACCTGACCGCCTACCGCCGCCTGACCGGCGAGGACCTGCCGGGCCTCGCATGAGCACGCGCGACCCGGATCCACGCGGCTGGGTGGTGCTGGCCACCGATACCGGGGTCGGCAAGACCGTGGTGTCCTGCGCGCTTGCGCGCCTGCTGATCGACCACGGCCTGCTGCCACGCGTGCGCAAACCCGTGGAAACCGGCTGCGAGCTCCACGACGGGGAACGACAACCGGCCGACGGCATCGCCCTGCGCGAGGCCGCCGGCAACCGCGAAGCGCTCGAGGCCGTCTGCCCGATCCGCTACCTCACCCCGGTCGCCGCCCCGGAGGCGGCCCGTCGGGAAGGCGAAACCCTGCAGTTCAAGCGCGACCTGGCCCCGATCCTCGACCGGACCCAGGCCGGCCTTGCGCACGACGAACGCCTGATCATCGAAAGCGCCGGCGGCCTGCTCTCACCGCTGGCCGACGATGCGCTGAACGTGCGCCTGGCCGAGTACACCGACCTGCCGGCCCTCCTGGTCACCCCCGACCGGCTGGGCACGCTTTCCTCCACGCTCACGGCGGTCGAATCCCTCCACCAGCGCGACATCCCCGTCGCCGCGATCGTCCTCAACCGGCGTCCCGAGGACCCCACCGGCCCGGACTGCCCGGACAACGCAAGCGCCTTGCGCGAGTGGTTGCCCCGCCTCGTCCCCACCCCGCCGCCGGTGATCTCCTTCCACGACCCCCAGCGCCCTGACGCCCTGCTTCCCCTGCTCGACCGCTGACCCGATCCCCGTTCGTCAGGTCCGGGCTGAAACCACCCCCACCCTCCTCATCGACACCACACGCTTGGCATAAGCCAGGCTTATGTTGCATAGTGCTTACCTAATAAGTAAATTTAATCCGGACATAACTCGGGATCGAGTACGCCATTGTTCGCGCCAGGAAGGCGATCGATCGAGGGGGAGAACAAATGACCAGACGACTCATCAGGGGCGCGACACTCGCCCTGGCGACAGGCGGCGCCGTTGCGGCCCTGCCACTGCACGCCGAAACCACAACCGCCACCGACCCCAGGGGGCTGATGGCCGCCCAGACCTGCGCCGGCTGTCACGGCACCAAGGGGTACATCGAGGACTCGGCCTACGTGCCGCTGGCCGGCATGCCGCGCGAGCGGTTCATCACGGCCATGGAGTCGTTCGCCGACGGCTCGCGCCCCTCGACCCTGATGGGGCCGCTCGCACGCGCCTTCACCGACGAGGAAATCGCGGCCATGGCCGACTACTTCGAAGCCCAGCCGAAAGAGCGCGCCCGAGCGATTGACCCGGCAAGTGACCAGACAACGGGTCAGGCCCTCGACCCGGAGGAGAACTGAGCCATGAATCGCCGTGACTTTCTCAAGATCCTCGGTGCCGGCACCGCCGCCACCTCCTCTCTCGCCGCCCCGTTGGCCCGTGCCGAACGCGCGCCGCGCGTTGTCATCGTCGGCGGCGGTGTGGGTGGGGCAACCACCGCCAAGTACCTCAAGCTCTACGCCCCGCATGTCAACGTGACCATCATCGAGCCCAAGCGCGAATACCAGCGTCCATATGGCTCCTCCGAGGTGATCACCGGCCAGATCGAGCTCGAGGACATCGTGATCTCCTACGACGACCTCAAGACCCGCCACGGCATCGAGTTCGTCCACGACACCGTGGAAGCGATCGACTTTGAGGCCAAGCAGGTCCGGACCGCCGGTGGCCAGCGCCTCGGCTATGACCGCCTGGTCGTCTCGCCCGGCGTGTCGTTCGACTTCGAGGCCATCGACGGGCTGACCGCCGAGCTCGCCGAGACGCGCCTGCCGCATGCCTGGGATGCCGGCGACCAGTTGCTGGTGCTCAAGGAGCAACTCGAGTCCCTGCCCGAGAACCCCACCGTGGTGATCGGGCCGCCGCCCAACCCGTACCGCTGCCCGCCGGGGCCCTACGAGCGCGCCGGCCTGATCGCGCAATGGCTGCTCGACCGCGGCGACACCCAGGCACGCGTGGTGATCCTCGACCCGAAGAACGGCTTCACCACCGACTACACCATGCTGCACGCCTGGAACGACCTCTACGACTTCAACATCCCGGAACCGGCCCGCTCGAAGTACAGCGACGAGGAATGGGCGCAACTGACCGTCCACGACAATCCCGGGCCGATCGAATGGGTGATGGGCGACATGGGTGGGCGCATCCTGTCGGTGGATGCCGAGACCATGACCGTCGAGGCCGAGGCCGGCACCTTCCAGGCCGACCTGATCAACATCATCCCGCCGCTGAAGGCCGGGCGGATCGCGATCGACCAGGACCTGGCCGACGACTCGGGCTGGTGCCCGGTCGACCAGCGCACCTTCGAGTCGACCCGACACGCCGACGTGCACGTGATCGGTGACGCCTGCATTGCCGGGGCCATGCCGAAATCCGGCTACGCGGCCAACAGCCAGGCCAAGGTGCTAGCCATCCAGCTCAAGGCCCTGCTGGCCGGCAACGAGCCAGTCGAACCGGTGTTCCAGAACACCTGTTACGCGCTGGCCGGCAACACCGAGGTGGGCATGTTCGTCGCCGACGTCTTCCGCATGGACGGCGACACCATCGCCCGCGTCGACGAGCAGCGCTACCTGCCCTTCGATGCCACCGAGGCGGAATACCGCCTGGCCGCGCTCTACCAGCACAACTGGATGAAGGCCTTCACCGAGGACTGCTTCTCATGAACCGGCCCAACGTTCACAGGAGGATCCCGACATGGATCTGATCGGACTCTTTCCCACCTGGTACGAGCCGGCGATCGGCTCGGGCTGGGTGATCGGCTTGATCGCCACCATCCACGTCCTGTTCTCGCACACGGCCGTGGGGGCCGCGATCCTGTTCGCGGTTCTCGCCTGGATCGGCGCACGGGACAACCGGCCGGAACTGATCGACTTCATCCGCAAGTACGGCCTGTTCCTGCTGGTCTTCTCCTACATCCTCGGCTCGATCACGGGCCCCGGCATCTGGTACTCGACCACGGTGGGTAGCCCGCGCGGTATCTCGGCGCTGATCCACAACTTCGTCTGGAAATGGGCGACCGAGTGGGTGTTCTTCGTGATCGAGGTGATCGGCGTCTACATGCTGGTGTATCTCGCCGGCAAGCTAGAGCGCCGCACCTACATGAAGGTCGCCGTGATCTTCGGCCTGACCTCCTACACCACCATGCTGGCGATCGTCGGCATCCTCTCGTTCATGATGATGCCGGGCCGGCCGGAGCAGTGGTTCGCCGAGGGCGGCTACCTCTACGGTTTCTACGGGCCCAACACCTTCGCCCAGCTGATGATCCGCACCGCCTTCATGTTCACCATGACGGCCGTGGTCGGCGGCATCGTCGCCGCCGGGCTCAAGGACGAGGTCTTCAAGCGCTGGCTGCTCAAGCGCCTGGCCATCGTCGGCGGGCTCTCGGCGATCGTCGGCATGTCGCTGTACCCGTGGTACCTCGGCACGCTGCCGAGCATCGCCCACCTGGTGATGGAGAACCGCCTGCCGGATTACTTCACCCCGTCGATCCTGATCGTGCTGGGCGCGATGCTGGCCTACTTCGCCATGACCTTCTTCCGCCCGAAGCTGGTCACCGCCACGGTCGCCGGTTTCGCCACGCTCTCGATCCTGGTCCTCGGCCTGTGGCCCGGGGAAACCGTGCGCGAGTCGGTACGCAAGCCCTACATCGCCGGTCAGTACCTGTACTCCAACCAGGTCATCGGCCATGACGTGCCGGGGATGGGCGTGAAATCCGAGATCCCCACGCTGGAGAAGGTGGGCTTCACCCACGCCCACGTCTTCTGGCCGGACTCGCAGAAGGAGATCACCCGCGAGAACACCATGGAGGTGGGCCGCAACCTCGCGATCACCGCCTGCAGCAACTGTCACTCGCTGTCCGACACCGGCATCCGCCCGCTGAAGAACTACTTCCCGAAACAGGCGGACGTCGAGGGCATCCGGACCTACCTACTCGGGGCGCTGGCGACCGGCAACACCATGTACATGCCGCAGATCCCGCTCCAGGACGACGAGGCCGAGGCACTGGCCGTCTTTATCGCCAGCCTCAACGACCCCGAGGCCGCCAAGGCCTACCTCGATGGCGAGACCACCGCCCTGCTCGACACTTCCAGCCGTGAGGAGGACCAGTAATGGATACCGCCATGCTCTACGCCCTGCGCGACCCGCTGGGCATCCCGGCCCACCCCCTGCTCTTCCTGATCCTCGGGGTAGCCACCTGGGCGCTGCACATCGCCGCGGTGCACGTGCTGCTCGGCTCGTCGGTGCTGGCGATCCGCGGGGCACTGTCGAAAGACGACCACTGGCGCCGGCTGGCCGACGCGATGGTCAACACCGCCAAGGTGGCGGTCTCGGTCGCCATCGTGATCGGCGTCGCACCATTGCTGTTCGTCCAGGTGATCTACGACCCGTTCTGGTACACCTCCAACGTCCTCTCGGCGTGGTGGGTGATCGGGTTCATCTTCATCCTGATCGTCGCGACGCTCGCGCTGTTCATCTTCTACGCCCTGAACCACGGCCTGCGCACCCACAAGACCCGCTGCCCGGGCTCGATGATCCTCGCGGTGCTGCTGTTCCTGGTGGTCGGCTTCATCATGCACGCCCTCTCGGTGCAGATGCTCGAACCGGATCAGTGGAAGGAGTGGTACGCCCCGAACGGCGTGATCGACGCCTCCGGTCGGTCGATCCATGCCTTCGACCCGTGGCGATTCGGCTTTTTCATCGCCCTGTCGATCCCGGTCATCGGCATCTGGCTGTTCGGCTACCGCCGTTACCTGCAGGGCCGCCACGAGGCGGGCACGGGCTACCTCGACTTCCTCAAGCGCATGGGTACCCGCCTGGGCGCGGTCGGCACGCTGGTGGCGCTGGTGCTGCTGGTCGGCTGGATGCGCGGCCTGCCCGAGGACATCGCCGGGTTCGCCACCGGCATCTGGCCGATCGCCGCGGCCGCCGCGCTGATCGTCGCCGCGGCCTTCCCGGTGCTGCTGGGCCGGCGACTCGACCGAGGGCTGTGGGGCTACACGCCGATCCTCGTCGCCACCGTCGCCATGATCGTGATCGCCACCATGCGCGAGGCGGTGCGCTGGGTGACGCTGTCCGGCGTCCACGGCTACAACCCGCTGGATTACAAGATCACGATGGACTGGTACTCCACCGGCCTGTTCTTCCTCACCTTCGGGGTCCTCGGCGGCGCGGTGGTCACCTACCTGCTGACCGTCGCCTGGCAGGCCGGCCAGACGGAAGGCACCTACACGCCGTCACGCGCCGTCAACCGCATCGGCACCGCCGGCATCGTCCTGCTGCTGCTGTGGATCGCCCAGTACTTCGGTTTCGGTCTCTGGACCGCCTACGCCTGAGAAGGAGTCACGAGATGACACGCAATCATCCCATTCGATGGGCCAACGCTGCCCTCGCCGGCGCCGTTCTCCTCGGTGTGGCGGTATCCGGCGCGCAGGCGGCCGAGGCGTCGAAAGACGTCGTCAAATGGTCGCCGGCGAGCTGGCACCAGGCCATGCGCGCGATGCCCACCGGCGACGCGGCACGCGGCAAGGACCTGCACGACCAGCGCTTCTGCGCCTCCTGCCACGGCGAGCACGGCGAATCGCTGACCGGCAACTGGCCGCATCTCGCCGGCCAACGCGCCGAGTACACCTACAAGCAGCTGGTCGACTACGCCGAGCACCGCCGCCGCGAGGACAACCGCGCGCAAATCATGACCGTGGTCAGCGAGAGGCTGAGCAAACAGGACATGGCCGACCTGGCCGCGTTCTACGAGCAGCAGGGCCTGCCGGACCGGGCCAAGCCCAAGGCCGCCCACCCCGCACACGACCTGGTCAGCGTCGGCGATCCCAGCCGCCTGATCACGCCCTGCGCGGCCTGCCACGGCAGCAACGGCTCGGGCGGCATCAACGAGTCGCCCAGCCTGCGCGGCCAGCCACGCGACTACTTCGTCCGCACCATGGAGCTGTTCCGGGACGGCGCGCGTCACAACGACGTCGCCAAGGGCATGGCCCAGTTCGCCACGCCGCTGACCGACGAGGAGATCGCCGCCCTGGCGGACTACTACGCCGTGGATTGATCGACCCCCATCGCCAACCGAACAGGCCGCGCCCGGGGTGAACCGGTTGCGGCCTTTTTCATGCCGCTGATAAAGCGCGCGTCGGGATTGCGGCCAGACCGAACGCTATCCCGTCGGCACAAGAAAGGCCGCGCTTGCGCGCGGCCCGATGACCCGCCCTGACGATCGCGGGGCGACCCGCGGGCGGCGCGTCAGCGCACCACCAGCAGCGGCACATTGGCCTTCATGATCATCTTGGTGGTGGTACTGCCCAGCACGAGGTAGCGGATCGGGCTGTGACCGTAGGCGCCCATGGCCAGCAGATCGATGTTCTTCTCCTCGATGTACATGGAGACTGCCTCGTCGACCTTGCCCTGGCGGATGGCGACCTGCGTGGAAAAGCCGGCCTTCTGCAGCCGGGTATTGGCCGCCTGGATCTTGTCCCAGTTGGCCTGCTTCTCCTCGCCCACCATCAGGAGGTGCACCGGCAGGCCCTGCAGCAGCGGGGTATTCGCCGCCATCTCGACGAGCTTGTAGGCCGTCGGGCTGCCGTCGTAGGCGATCAGGAAGCTCTCGGGGCGCTTGAAGGCGAGCGGCGTGACCAGGGTGGGCTTGTGGATCATCGACAGGATGCCGGCGAGATGGCTGCCGACATGCATGGCCACCGCGTCGCCGTCCTTGCCCTGCTTGCCGAGCACCAGCATCTGCATGGCGTCCTCGAGCTCGAGGATCACCTCGGTGATGTCGCCGTTTCTCAGCAGTTCGGCCGGCTCGTCGAAGCCCCGGTCACGCGCCCGGGAAAGCACGTCGGCCAGCAGGGCCCGGCCGCGCTCGCGCTCGAGCTTGCCGCGCTTTTCCTCCAGCTCGACCATCTCCTCGAGCAGCTTCTCGCGCCCGCCGAGGGTCATGTTGCCGGAGAGATCGGTCTTGGCCGGGGCGTGTGGGTTGCTGATCGCGTGCAGGAAGGTCAGCGGGGCGGCCAGTGCCTGCGCCGCCCAGACGGCGTAGTCGGTGACCGCCTCGGAGGAACGCGAGCCGTCGATGCACGCGAGTACCTGGTCCTTGTTGTCGCTCATGTTCTCGGTTCCCATGTCAGTGCCCCATCAGCTTCTCGGCCGCGTCCGGGTCGTTGTGCACGCCGTGCCGGTCGACGATCGTGGCGGTGGCCTGGTTCATGCCGATCACCTCCACCTCGATGCCTTCCCGGCGGAAGTCGACCACCACCTTGTCCAGCGCGCGCACGGCCGTGATGTCCCAGAAGTGCGCCTTCGAGAGGTCGATGCTCACCTTATCCACGTCGTCCTTGAAATCAAACGACTCGAGGAATTTCTCGGTCGAGGCGAAGAACACCTGGCCGATCACCTCGTAGGTGCGGTGGCGCGGGTCGTTCGGGTCCTCGGACAGGCGCGAGGAGACGTGCATGAACTGGCCGACCTTGTTGGCGAAGAACATCGCCGCCAGCAGCACGCCGGTCAGCACCCCGTAGGCGAGGTTGTGGGTAGCCACGGTGACGATCACGGTCATCACCATCACCACGTTGGTGCTCATCGGGTGCTTCTTGAGATCGCGGATCGAGCCCCAGCTGAACGTGCCGATCGAGACCATGATCATCACGGCGACCAATGCGGCCATCGGGATCATGGTGAGCACCGGCGAGAGGAACACCACCAGGATCAGCAGGAACAGGCCGGCGACGAAGGTCGACAGGCGCCCGCGACCACCGGACTTGATGTTGATCACCGACTGGCCAACCATCGCACAGCCAGCCATGCCGCCCATCGAACCGGAGACGATGTTGGCGATGCCCTGGCCCTTGCACTCGCGCGCCTTGCTGGTCTTGGTGTCGGTGAGCGTATCGAGCAGGTTCTGCGTCATCAGCGACTCGAGCAGGCCGACCACCGCAATCGCCGCCGAGTACGGCAGGATGATCATCAGCGTCTCGAGGTTGAGCGGGATGTCGGGCAGGAAGAACACCGGCAGCGTGTCCGGCATCTCGCCCATGTCGCCCACGGTGCGCACGTCGAGGTTCATGAACCAGGCGATGACGGTCAGCACCACGATGGTGACCAGCGGTGAGGGGATCGCGGTGGTCAGCTTGGGCAGCCCGTAGATGATCACCAGACCCGCCGCGGTCAGCGCGTAGACGTGCCAGGTGACGTTGGTCAGCTCGGGCAGCTGGGCCATGAAGATCAGGATGGCCAGCGCGTTGACGAAGCCGGTCATCACAGAGTTGGAGATGAACCGCATCAACCGATCGAGCCGGATGTAGCCGGCCGCGATCTGCAGACCCCCGGCGAGTATCGAGGCGGCGAGCAGGTACTCGAGCCCGTGGTCCTTGACCAGGGTGATCATCAGCAGCGCCGTGGCCGCGGTGGCCGCCGAGATCATCCCGGGTCGGCCGCCGGTGAAGGCGATCACCACGGCGATGGCGAACGAGGCGTACAGGCCCACCTTGGGGTCGACGCCGGCGATGATCGAGAAGGCGATCGCCTCCGGAATCAGCGCCAGGGCCACCACCAGCCCGGAGAGCAGGTCTCCCCGGATATTGGAAAACCATTCCTGCTTGATGCGGTACCAGTTCATCGTGACTCTCTGTCCAGCGGATTCGTTTTCGGCAGGCCCGCCGGCCGCCGGACCCGCCACGATCGCCTTGTGCGATGACGACACGATGTCTCGCCCCGCCATCCGGCGAGGAAACACGCCGCCCGGCAACGCGGGCAGCCAGCGCCGTTACCCCGGCGCAATCGAGTTCGATAAGGACGAGTCGGACGAACGGCGGGAACGCCCTCGCGATGGGCCTCGCGGCGGGCTCAGAGGGCGGCGCAGTCCTGCAGACAAGGCCGCGACTCTATCAGATCAGCGGGTTGGCTTCACCCGGCGGCCAAGGCGAACGGTCACCGTCCGGGTCAGAAGCGACGCACCAGCTCCCAGTTGATCGAGTAGGCATCGTAGCGGCCCGTGGTCTGGGATCGGTCGCTGTAGGAGGCGCTCAGGCGGCTGTACCAGTCGCGGTAGATGCCGTTGATCAGTTCCACGGAGACGTCGGTGCCAAACTCGTAATCCGACAGGCTGTCGTCGGTGTGCCAGCCCGGGCTGACGGTGACGTTCAGCCCGTCGTCGTCGGAGAACTTCCAGTAACCGACCACCGTGAGCGCAAAGCGACGGTAGTTCGACGGGTCGTAGTAGCCGTTGTCGAGATCACGGTCGTAGTCCTGCCAGTGAGCCGAGACACCCAGATCGAGGTTGAGACGCTCGGTGCGCAACATGGCCCGGTAGGGATTGACGAACAGCTCGTTGCGGCGGTTGCCGTCGTTGAGCCGACCGTGGGCGACCTCGGCATTGACGAAGTGACGCAACGTCGGCTGCCAGTGGATGCGGGCGCGGTGATCCCGCATGGCGAGCCCCAGCGAGGCGGACTTGGGCGAGATGTCCCAGACGCGACGGGTCGCCGAGAGGTCCACCCACAGGTTGTCCAGCGGGCGCAGGTCGGCATACAGGCCGTAGAGGCCCACGTCGCCACCGCCCCCGTCGATGCTGGCCACCCCGGCGTCCGCGCCGATCTCCAGCAGCGGGCTGAATCGATGGCGTGCCCCCACCCAGGCCTGCTCGATGTCGACCGAGGTGTCGCCCTCCACGCCGACGAACGGGCTGCCGGCCTTCGCGCGGATATCACGGTGCTCGGCCCGACCGTAGAGGTAGGTTTCCGGGGTCAGCGACCAACGCCCCTTGATCGCCAGGCGGCGCAGGCTGATGTCATCGGCGTCGTCCCGGAAGCCGGCCTCGATACCGACATTCGAGCGCAGGAAGGCGTGCGTGCTGCGAATCGCGTCGCGCGTGTCCTTCGACTCCGGGCGCAGGCGCTTGAGCGGCTCCAGCGCCGCGATCGCCTCGCTGTGGCGAGGCTCGCCACGCAGGATCAGCATGCGCGTGTAGAGGTGCTCGTAATCGTTGGGATTCGCGGCGAGCAGCTCGTCGTTGAGCTCTCGTGCCTCGGTCGGGCGATGCGCCCAGGCCAGCAGGCGCGCGCGCCGGGCGGCCCAGTCGTCGTCCTCCCCGTGCACGTCGTGGTACTGATTGAGTGCCTCGGCGGCAACCGCGTAGTTGCCGCGCCAGGTCTCCACCGTGGCGTAGTCGAGCAGGGCCTCGGGGTCGTCCGGGTGGGCGGCGAGGTAGTCTCGATACAACGCGACCGATTCGTCGAGCTCACCCATCCCGCCAAGCGCGCGGGCATAGGCCTTGAGATCGGCGGCGTCGCCGGTGATGGCATGGACCCGTCCGGAGATCTCGGCCACCGCGGCCGTGTCACCGGCCCAGTTGGCCTGCCGCGCGCAGGTGCGCAGGATGGCGACATCCTCGGGCGCGAGATCGGCGGCGGCAAGGCAGTGCTCGAGCGCCGCTGCCGGCCGGTCGGCCTGTGCCCAGGCCGCGCTGGCCGCGAGACGCATATCGGGCTCGTCCGGCTCGACGGCCACGGCTTGATCGAGTGCCTCGGCGGCCGAGACCGGCTGGCCGTCACGGGCCAGCACGTCGGACAGGCGGCGCCAGAGATCGACGCGCTCGGGATCGGCCTCGAGCGCGCGACGATAAATCTCCGCGGCTGCCCCCCAGTCCTCGCGCATCTCGGCGCTGACGGCCGCATCGGGTATCGACTGGGACCAGGCCGGCGTCGGACCGAGGACCACGGACGTCAACAGGGCCGCGGCCAACGTGGTGGTTGCCAGGCGTCCTGCCGGCCCGGCATGCCGGCCGGCCAACCGTGCGCCCACCGTTCCGGGGCGGCAGGGAAAACGTGTCATTTGCGCCATTTTCTGTTCCCCGTAATCCAGAGATCCGTGGCGAAGCGCCCGATCGTGACCAGGTCGTACAGGAGGCTCGCGTAGCGGATCGGGGTCATCAGGATGCCCTGGATGAATGCCTTCACCCGCCGTCCCTTCGAGATGGCGGTGAGGATGCCCACCGCAATGGCCATCTCGGCGATTAGGGTGACGATCAGCGGCTCCCAGAGCTGCAGGATGATCATCACCAGCAACGCGGTCGGGAAGGCGATCTTCTCGAAGGCTGCCAGGAAGGGAATCCAGCCGGCCGGGCGACCCTCGCGTTGGGTGTGAGCCACGCCGAACGGCTGACGATATGCCTCGCGAATCTGGCGGCGGGCCACCAGCTCCTTCATGGCCGGATCGTGCTTCTCGCGGTAACGGTGTCGCAGGCGTCGCAACAGCTTGAACGGGCTGCCCAGCAGGCCGTCGAAGTAGTAGCAACTCTGCAGGAAGGACGACGACCACATGTAGATCTGCCGCGGCAGGTTGCGCATTTCCGGCTCGAGCGAGTGGGCCGTGACGTCCTGGAGCTGGACGTTGCGATAGCCCTCGTTCATCAGCGCGAAACCGATGAAGATGTCCTCGGAGTTGGTCAGGTCGTCGCCCAGCACCGGCTCGTACTTGTCGAACAGATCCTTGATGTACTTGCGGCGGTAGGCGACCGCGCAGCCCACCGGGTTGGTGATGCTGCCGAAGAACTCCATCTGGCCGACGTAGACGAACCGCTGCAGGAACGTGTAGAGCTGCTGGCGATACAGGGCGGTGAGATTGCGATTCACCCGGTGCCACCAGCCACCCTGCGGCTGGTGCAGGTCAACCTCGTCGTGCGCCTCGAGAAACGCGTGGATCGCCGGCTCGTCGATCCGACGGCGGCGGTCCTTCTCGCGCGTGGGCAGGATCACCCCGCAGGCGCTGGCGATGCCCGCGCCCTTGTAGAGCTCCTCGACGGTACGCGCGATGTAGTCGTCGGCGTCGAGATAGGTGTCGGCGTCGAGGATGAACTCGACGTCGGCATCGTACTCGCGCGACTGGCGCTTGATGGTGGGCGTCTTGCCGATCGGGTGGTCGCGCTTGATCACGGTCAGCGGCATGCCGTGATGATCGGCGAAGGCGCGGGCGTACTCGATCGTCCGGTCCTTGCTGCCGTCGTCGACCAGGATGATGTTGCGCGGCTGCTTGGTCTGTCGGCGCACCGATTCGAGGGCGAGCACCACATTGGCCTGTTCGTTCAACGCCGGTATGACCACGTCGACGACCGCCTCGTGCCAGTCCTCGGCCGGGTTGGGGTCGATCTTGTCCGGTCCGCGCAGCAGCCCGATGATGCTCAGGACCGCGCTCGGACTCAAAACGAAGTAGGGGGTGGTTGCCATGCGCCCTCCTCAGGAGCCGTTAGCCTGCCGGACCCGGTCGATCAGATCGTCCAGGGTGGCATCCAGTGTCCATTTCGGACGGTAGTCGATCAGCCCGTGCAGTCGGGTCAGGTCGGGGCAGCGATGCGGAATGTCCACGTATTCCTGCCCGTAGGCCTGTTCGTAGGGCAGGCGCTCGATCGTCGAGCTCGAACCGGCCCGCTCGATCACCCGGCTGGCCAGGGCATTGATGGACAACTCATGGTCGCCGCCGACGTTGACGATCAGACCCTCGGTATTCGCCTTCGCCGCCAGCTCGTCGAGCATCACGACGGTGTCACGCACGTCGGTGAAGGCACGGCTCTGCTCGCCGTCGCCGAATACGGTCAACGGCTGGCCGGCCACGGCCTGCCCGACGAAGCGCGGCACCACCATGCCGTAGCGACCCGTCTGGCGCGGGCCGACGGTGTTGAACAGGCGCACCACGGTGACCGGGATGCCCTTGACGCGGGCGTAGGAGAGGGCGAACGCCTCGTCGGCCAGCTTGCTGATGGCGTAGTTCCACCGCGGCGGCGCCTCCGGCTGGATGATCAGATCCATGTCCTCGGCCAGCCGCGCATCGAGACGGGGACCGTAGACCTCGGAACTCGAGGCCACCAGCACCTGCGGCTTCCAGCCACAATGATCGACGGCACGTAGCAGGCGCTCGCAACCGGCGATATTGGTCGCCATCACGCCGATGGGCTGTTCGAGTACGCGGAACACGCCGACGACGGCCGCCATGTGATAGATGCGATCGGCCCAGCCCACCGCCTCCGGCAGCTCGGACCAGGTGACGATGTCGGCGTGGGTAAAGCGGAATTCGGCGGAATCGAGGTGCTGGGCCAGGTTGTCGCGCGACCCGGTACTGAGGTTGTCGACGACATGCACCCGATCACCCCGAGCGAGGTGATGATCGACCAGGTGCGAGCCGATGAATCCGGCACCGCCAGTGATCAGAACGTGCATTCCGGGCCTCCATTCGTCCCCGATTGCCGGGGGGCGCGCGGACAGCGAACCCTGCCATCCGGTTAGCCGAAGTATAGCCGAGCGGGCCAGCGCCACATGTCGTTTTTGCACCACACGGTCATACGCCGGCGGGCTGCCTGACGCCGTTGATTCGCCCTGCTATCTTCACCACACAGACTGCCTGACCGGCACTCGCGGGACAAACCCGTCATGGCCTAGTCGCCCCCCCACGGCTTGCTGGCCATACCGACGCAGGCCAACCTCAACCTGGAGGACCGTCCGATGAGCGAACCGACCGTCAACCGCCCTGCCCTGGCGCTGTGGATGATCGCCAGCCTGGCCGTGGCTGCCCTGCTGCTGTGGCTCGGCGTGGGCCTGCACCCGCCGGGGGCCGAGAGCGCACGCACCCTGCCGGCCTCGCCGCTGACCGGCGCGATGGGTTTTGCGTTTCTGCTCGCCTGGGCGGCGTTTGCCTACGCCGCGTCGATCACGACCCCGCACCGGGGCGCGGAGCACGCCGGCCTGGGGGCCTCGCTGCTCCTGCCGCTGGCCGTCGTGGTACTGCTGGGCGCCGAACAGTCCCTGTTCGCCCTCCTGCTGGCCGCGGTCTGGCTGGCGACATTGATCTGGACGGCCTGGACCCTGGCCCGGCGCGAGGCGTTGGCCGGCCTGATGATGCTGCCGGTGATCGGCAGCGCGATCGCAAGCCTGCTCTTGTCGGTCACGCTCTGGGTCCTGCCCTGACCGGCGGCGATTGCGGACGCCGTCAATACCGCCGCAGCCCCCGACGGGCCCGCCGAAACGACCAAGGCCGCCGAATCACGTCTCGGCGGCCTTGTTAATGAAATGCGGCACGGCATTCGTGCAGCGTTTCCTTACTGGGGTGACCCGGCAACTCAATCCTCGCGCCAATGCAGGTCGAGCCAGCAGCGTGGCAGCGGCTCCCCGGACGGGAATTCCAGGTCCTCCTTCTCGAAGGATTCCTCGTCCTGCATTTCCTCGCCGGCGTGCTGTCGCCCCATCACGCTCGGCAACGCCGGGTCGGCGAGGGTTTCCAGATCGATGATCTCGATCATGTCGTCGTTGTCCTTGCGCTTGAGAAACATGCGCCAATCTCCTTGGTCGGGACGTTGTCGAAAAAAGACGTTGTCGGGCCACCTGCCCCGGTCGGAATCAGAGTCGCTCCGGCAGGGCCGCGCGAATGTCCTCCGGCGACCGAGCGGAAAAATCCTTGGCCTGGTCGGCCACCAGCGCGGCCTGCAGGCCCTTGCTCATCTCCCCGCGCAACAGGCCGAGAAAGTCGGGCGCAGCCATCAGGTAGAAACGCTCCATCCGCCCCTGCTGCAGCGCCTGGTCGAGTTCGGTCATCACCTCGCGGGCAAAGCGCTTGGCCTCCACGTCCCGGACGCTGTTGGCCGGTTCGTAGGCATGCAGCGCATCGCCCTTGCGGTCGGTGGTCGAGCCCGGCCGGTCGCTCTCGAGGTCCGCGTCCGACAGCCGGGCGGCGGAATTGGACAGCGAGACCAACTCCTCGAGCGCCCCCCTTGGAACCGGCTGACTGGAGGGGTGCACCTCGTTACCACGATAGGCCCCTTGATTGTCGCGGACGGCGAGAAAACGCGCCCGTGCCTCATCGGCAACCACTACCCAGGTACTCATCGGCCCGACCTCCTTGATTTGTCGTGTTGACCTACCCCGAGTGTATACGCAGAACCCGCCCCCTGCCGCGCGATCGACGGCCCCGATTCATCCACCCCGGCCCGGTTGCCGATGCCCGGGTCAACAACGAAAAAACCCCGCCACGAGGCGGGGTTGTCGGTCCATGCGGCAATGCGGGACTCAGTAGAGCTGCGCCGGGTTGACCGAGGTGGCCCCGTCGTCCACGTACATGCCGTACTCCTTCATCGAGCCGTCGTAGAGCGCGGCCTGCTCGTTGCCCATGATCTCGCTGGCGACGAACCACAGACCGGAGGCCAGGTTGCCGGAGTTGCAGTAGGCGATCGCGGCACCCTCGGCGTCGATCTGCTTGAAGTCCATGATCGAACGATAGCTCGATTCCGGCAGGAAGTTGGCCGCGGCGCCATCGGCGCGCACCAGCACGTCGGTGGGCACGTTCTTGGCGCCGGGCAGGTGGCCGGGCACGGTCTTGGACTTGCTGAACACGCCCAGGTACTGGTTCGGCGGACGGGCATCCAGCAGCTGGACCTTGCCGTTGGAATCGACCGCCTCGCGAACCTCGGCGTAGGTCGCCAGGATCTCGTCACGCTCGTCGGTCGCCACCCAGTCGCCGGCCTCGACTTTCTCCGGCTGCCCGGTCTCGGCATCGAAGCCCGCGGCCAGCCAGTTCGCCAGGCCACCGTCGAGCAGGGCCATGTCGTCATGACCGAAGTACTTCATCTGCCAGTACAGGCGGGTGGCCTTGGTGTAGTCCGAGCCGGACAGGCCCAGCGGCACGATCACCACGGTGTCGTCCTGGTCCACGCCCAGTGCCTGTACGAAGGCTTCGAAGTCGGCCTTCTCGGGAATCAGCTTGCCGACCTTCTTGCCGTTCTCCATGCGCTCGACGCGCACCTTGCCCCAGTCGACGAACCGGGCACCCGGCACGTGACCGGACACGACGGACACGACCTTCTTGCCCTTGACGGTCTCGTATTTCGGCGCCATCGCGAACGCCTTCTCGGACCCGGCAATCTGCAGAACGGTGACCTGATCGAGGTTGTCATTCAGCCACTGCGGGTCGACCACCGGACCCGGCACGTCCAGTGCCCAGGCCCCTTGCGCGACGGCCAGCGCGGCCGCCCCGGCGGGAACAGCGAGAAACCGCTTGAAATTCATATGACTCAACTCCTTCTTCGTGCATCAAAAAGCGGCGCCAGCCGACGCCGGAAAAGCCGCCCTCAACCGGGCGGGGAAACCAGTTGCGATTGCATCCGATCGGCTCGCCGCGACCAGTCGACCAGTACGGCCTCCATGTCCAGCGGGCATTCGCTCAGGACGTGCCGATCACGATCGTCGAGCACCTCCGGGTCGGGCCACCGCCCCGACTCGTCCGTCAGGGCGCGGTCCCGTGCCGCCAACAGGTCCTGGATCTGCGGCATCACCAACGCGACCAGCGCACTCAGCCACCGCCCGACCAGCCACGACGGCCGCGCCCGATTGATCTCGAACTCGGTCGGCAATCGGTCGAGCAACGACTCGGCGGGTTGCACCGCCTCGCCCGTCACCCAGCCATTGGTGGTGAACAGGCGCTGCGGCCGCCCTTGGCGGTCCATCGAGACGGCGACCACGTGGGCGAAGTCCGGCTCGCCGTCGACGGCCATGAACAGGTGGAAGTGACCGTGCTCGTTCGCGGCCCACTCGGCCGGGTCATGCGCGTGGTAGTAGAAGCGCGCGCCGCTGACGGGGTCGCGCGCATCGTCGTCGGGAAAATGGGCCCAGTAGTCGAAACCGTCATCCGGGTGATCCCGGAACAGCTCGGTGAGAACGGTCTGGTGATCGGCGGCAAGCGCCGCCTGGATCGAGCGCCACTCATCGCTCGCCGCCAGGCCGGCCTCGAGCCAGTCCTCAGGCAGTGGCTGGGCAGGCGTCACGGGCGTCAAGCCGATTCAGACCGCGCGATGGGACAGGTCACTGACCGCCCGGGGCACAGGGGTTGCCCCCGCGGGTCGACGGGGCGCAGGGATTGCCACCACGAGCCGACGGGGCACAGGGGTTACCACCACGCGCCGACGGGGCGCAGGGATTACCACCACGGGCCGACGGGGCACAGGGGTTGCCACCGCGAGCCGACGGGGCGCAGGGATTACCACCACGGGTCTGGGCCGCGGCCGACATCGGCAGCATGGTGGTCGCGGCGAGCGACGCACCGACGGTGAGTGCCATGGCCGGCATGGAAAGCTTGAGTGCTCGACGGGCACGCGCCTGTCGGGCCAGTTTCTTGGAATCCATCTGATTCAATCTCCTCTGACTAAAGCGGCCGGCCCTAGGCCGGCGCGCAACATCACGCCATTTCGTCGATTCAGTCGGTCTCGCCGCGGCGACCAGCGCTGGCCTCACGCCCCAGATCGTGACCGAGCTCGTCGCTCTCACCGGGGTCGCGACCCTCGGTGATGTCCTCGGCGGAGTAGACGCCGTGGCTACGCTGCTCGAGCGCGCGGCCGACAAGGAAACCACCCGCCAGCATCAAGAGCATCGCGGCGACCACCAGCCAGGGCGAGACGCCCAGCCACTCCGGTACGGTACGCGCTTCCAGCGCCGTCCCACCGACGACCGCCTGGATGAAGTCACTGTCGTAGACGCCGGCGAATGCCCAGACACCGACGATCATGCCGAGCATGAACACCAGGCCATCGATCCGACCACTGCCAAATCCGACCACCGAGGTGCCGGGACAGTAACCGCCGATGGCAAACCCGGCGCCGATCAGCACGGCACCCAGCACGGTGCCCCAGAGATACATCTCGGCCACGTAGAACCCTTGCGAACCGAAGGTGTTGTTCACCTGCAGCAGCAGGATGCCGATCGCGGCGACGATGATCGCCGTGAACATGACCTTGAAGACCGACCAGTCGGTCAGGCGGAACTGGGCGGTGAGCTTGCAGGGGGAGCCGAAGCCGGCCTGCTCGAGCACGAAGCCGAACAGCAGGCCGGTGGCCAGTGCGGTACCCGCGGTGCCGTAATCCATTACCAGACCCTCCGCATCAACAGGCTGATCACGATCCCGACCACGAAGAACACGATCAGGAAGACGAAACCGGCCACGCCCAGCATGGCGGTGTTGGAGAGGCCGACGCCGCTGGTGCAACCGGCGGCCAGGCGCGAACCGAAACCGGCCAGCAGCCCGCCGCCCAGGGCGAGCAGCAGACGCGGTGCCACGCCGATCCGGCCCGAACCGCGGTCGACCTTGACGCGAAACCGCCCCGAGGAGACCGAAGCGAGGATGGCACCGATCAGGGTGCCGATGGCGGCCACCACGATCCACGCCGCCAGCGGGTTGCCCTGGGCCATGCCGCCGAGATAGGCGTTCTCGCGGGTGGCCTCGGGGGCCACCTGCAGACCGATCTCGGTGGCCACGCGGGCGAAGGCACCGGACGAACCCATGCCGTTGCCCACCAGCACGAAGGTGAGCAAGACGACCAGGCCGAGCACGATGCCGGCGATGAAGGGGGGCCATAACGGCCGGACTTGGCAAGACATTCCCTGCTGGACCTCCTGGAATCAGCTAATGCAAAAAAATCCATTCAGGCCCGCGCGTCCCGCGGGCCGGTCGACAATCGTTGTCGGGCGGCAGGCTTCCCGCCTGGCATACCGCCGGGGCGACTCGCTAGAACGCGGCCGCTTCGGCCTCGAGAAACGCCAACGAGGCGTACTTGCCGATGTTCTCGTCGAAGCCGTTGGTGACCGGGGCATAGTGCTGCACCCGCTCGTCCTCGAGCGCGTAGGCCTTCGCCTCGCTCGGCGCGACCATGTCGGCCACCGCCTTCTCGGCCGCCTCGTAGATCCCCCGGAAGAAGATCCGGTTGTGCTCGATCAGGTCGTTGGCCGGGAAGCCGTGTGCCGGGATCCAGTAGGCGCCCGGCACGTTCTGCTCGAGGGCGTCGAAGGCCTTGAAGGTGCCGAGGAAACTGCCGTCGTCCATGAACGCGATGCGGTTGTTCATGGCGATATCGCCGACGTGGACGATCTTCTTCTCCACCAGCTCGAGGCTGATGTCCGACGGCGTGTGCGCGGTGCCGTAGAAATGCACGCGCACGGTGAGATCGCCGAAATCGATCTCGTCGCCGTGACCGACCACCTTGTTGGGCGGGGTGACCACGGTGCCCTCGATGGCGTTGCCGGTGGAGCGCTCCATCAGGCTCACCCAGAACTCGCCCTGGTTGGTGCGAATCGCCGAGGCGGTCTTTTCGTGCGCGTAGATCGGCACGTCCGGGTTCTCGTTGACGAAGGCGTGGTTACCCAGCCAGTGATCGCCGTGGTAATGGGTATTGAAGACCGCCGCGATCGGCTTGTCGGTGAACTTGCGGATCTGGCGCAGGGCCATCCGGCCGATCTGAAGCGAGGCGCCGCTGTCGATCACCACCACGCCCTTCTCGGTGATGGCGAAGGTGACGTTGCTCATCATCCCCTGGTTTTCCTCGGAGGGGAAACCCCAGGGCGAAACGATCACGTAGACGTTGTCGGTGATCTCGGTGGCCGGGATATCGGGCATCGGCGGCCCTTCGATCACCAGCTCCTCCTCGGCGAACACACGCGAGGACCAAGCCAGGGGCGCGGCCGCCACGCCGGCGGTGACCCCGATGTTGCGCAAGAAACGACGGCGCGATGCCAGGAATTGCTCTTTGAATTCCATTGCCTTCTCCTCCAGTGTGCCCGCTTTCGTCGTCGGGGGATCCACGCCGGACCACCCGTTCGATACGGGCGATCCGCGGACGAGCAGGCCGCGTTTATTAGCTGTTTCTAAATAATGATCGCCGTGCCCCGAAATTTCAACGTCCCGGCGATCGACTTTGTTGATCCGACGTCAAGTTTGCTTCTGTCCATGGTGTCGGGCAACTACACTATGATGCCTCATTGATTGACGATAACCGCGATTTCATGTCCTGCGCCCATCACGACCAGTGCATCGACGATGCCCTCGCCCGCGCCGAGGCGATCTGCGCGCGCTCCGGCGCCCGCCTGACCCCCATCCGGCGCGACGTCCTGCGCGAGGTCTGGTCGAGCCACGAGGCGACCAAGGCCTACGACCTGATCGAGCGCCTTTCGCGGCACGGCGAGCAGGTCAAGCCGCCCACCGTCTACCGGGCGCTCGACTTCCTGCTCGAACAGGGCCTGATCCATCGCATCGAGAGCCTCAACGCCTTCGTCGGCTGCGAGCACCCGCAGGAACCCCACCAGGCCATCCTGATGATCTGCGAGCGCTGCGGTGACATCCGCGAGGAAGACAACGCCGCGGTGCACGCCGCCCTCGATGACCTCGCCAGGCAGACGGGCTTCGCGCCCCGCTCGGCGGTGATCGAACTGCGCGGCCTGTGCCGCGCCTGCCAGACCGCTCATTGAAGCCCGAGCGTCCCACCCGACCCCCTTCAGCCAGTGATAGGCCCCGCATGAGCCCAGCGCCCAACGCCAAGACCATCGACGCCCTGCGCCGCGACCAGATCATCGACTGCGAACTGCTCGGCCAGCGCCTGACCTTTCACTCGACCTGGGGGCTTTTCTCCCCGCGCGAGATCGACGCCGGCACCCGCCTGCTGCTCGAGCACACCCCGGTCCCGCCGGCCGGCAGCATCATCGTCGACCTGGGCTGCGGCTACGGACCGATCGGCGCGACCATGGCCAAGGCCTGCCCGGACGGCCGGGTGATCCTGCTGGACAAGGACTTCGTCGCGGTCGACTACGCCCAGGGCAACCTCGGGCGCAACCGGCTGGCGAACGCCGAGGCGCGGTTGTCCAACGGCCTCTCGGCGGTGGATGGCGAGGGCTTCGACCGGCTCTACTCGAACGTGCCGGCCAAGGTGGGCAAGGAGATGTGGCAGATCATGCTGTTCGACACCTGGCGGGGCCTCAACCGGGGCGGCGAGGTCTGGTTCGTGTCGATCAACGGGCTGCGCGAGTACTTCAAGCGCACGATGAAGGAACAGTTCGGCAACTACGAGAAGGTCAAGCAGGGCAAGACCTACACCGTGCATCGCGCCGTGAAGGAATAGCCCCAGGGGAAACTCTGCACGATTCGATGGCATCTCTGGCTCGCGGATTTGCTCGCAATCGAGGCGCCGGACCGAAGACGGGCTCGTTGCCCGTCGAGGGACGGCAACGACGAGTGCGGGCAAATCCGCGAGCCCCATCCGGGCGGGCCTCCAAGGGTGCATCTGTGGCGTCGCGGGGTTCGTCCGTGAACCCCGCCCTTCGGGCCGGCTCGCGCCGGCCGGATCGGCGTCGTGCCGATCCGGTCCAGCCCTTGGTAAAGGGCGACGGCCCTTCACGGCGGACGGCGCCTTGCATCTGGCCCCTTGGAGGTCCCGCAGAGACGTCATCGAATCGTGCAGA